>JBBQPD010000471.1:0-5425 GCA_038331535.1 Gemmatales bacterium
ACCACTCACCTGGCCAATGTCGAGTTGGAGCAGGATGGTGCCGAGCCCGACATCGACGGTCTGTAGCCTGTCTCGGAGGTTCTGGGGCTTCGCGGGAACTGCGACGCGCCGAGCTTCTTTGGGGGACAGGATAAACTTCGGACGGCGGTCAAGAACGAGCATGGCGGGTTCCTTTCTGTACGGGAGCACTTCGATAAACGAAGCCGTTCACCGTTCAATGGATACCCGATCCTTGGGTGGAGAGGCGTAAGAGGTGTCTGCCTCGGGGAGCATTCCTGCTTCCGGCTCGGCATTGTGCAAAAACGCGCCAAGAAAAAAAAGGCCAACTTGCGGGTGCGCAGCCAAGCGACGGAATCGGCTGGCGCGGGGAGCGGAGACCGCCGCACCGCAGCGCGGTCGCTCGGGTCGGCGTCATCGTGCGGGTGCGCAGCCAAGCGGCGGAATCGGCTGGTGCGGGGAGCGGAGACCGCGGCGCCGGCTCCAGGCCGAACGGCCGCACCTGGTCTAGCGCCGCGCGCAGGTCGAGGCGATGCAGCTCTCTTCGAGAAATCCTGCGTGGCCGCCAAGCATCCGTCCCTCCGTGCCGGCATCCACGCCTGGGCTTCGACCGCGGCGTCGGCTCCAGGCCGAATGTCCGCACCTGGTTCGTCGCCTCGCGCAGGTCGAGGCGGTGCAGCGCGCTGCGGGGATTCCTGCGTCCGCCGCCAAGCATCCGTCACGCCGTGCCGGCCTCCACGCCTGGGCTTCGACCGCGGCGTCGGCTCCAGGCCGAAGGCCGCACCTGGATGCGGCGCCGCGCGTAGGTCGAGGCGGTGTAGCGCGCTGCGGGGAATCCGTCGTCCGCCGCCAAGCATCCGTCCCGCCGTACCGGCTCGATACACCCGGCAACGTCCTCAGCAACCGCACCGTGCCCGACAGACCGCCAACAAGGAAAAACTCCGGCTCTCGTGGCGCAGGCGGCCCGACTGCCCATAGCCAGCGCCGGCGAACCGTCTGTATCAGGGCGAGGAGGCGAAATAGGTTGTCGCACTGCCAACTGCCGTGTGGTACATTCGTCAGCAATTCACCGGCCATCTTCCCGGAGGATCGATCATGCACCCTGATGAGCAACCCGCCGCCGCTCCGTCGCCGACGTCGCGCCGCGTCTTCCTGCACCAGGCCGCCGGGCTCGCGGCAGCGCTGGGCGCTTCGGCTGCCGCCGCGCCGGCGGCGGACCCACCCGCCAAGGGCGAGAGGCTCCTGCCGACCATGAAATTCGGACCGCACCAGGTCACGCGCCTTATCATCGGCGGCAACCCGATCTACGGCTACTCGCACTTCAACAAGCTCCTCAGTCAGCACCAGACCGACTGGCATACCCCGGATCGCGTCGTGGAACTTCTGAAGCGCTGCGAGCAGGCCGGCCTCAACTGCTGGCAGAACAGTTACGCCGAGCGCACGCTGTCGGACCTGGAGCGCTACCGCGCGGCCGGCGGCACCATGCACTGGCTGTGCTTGGGCAAACCGGACTGGGACCAGCACCCCGACCAAATTGACGACGCCGCCAAGCACAAACCGATTGGCATCGCCCCGCACGGCGCTCTCGGAGATCGGCTCTTCCGCGAAAAGAAGTTCACCGTTCTGACCGACCTGCTGAAGCGCATTCGCGACCAGGGCGTCCGGGTGGGTCTATCGGCCCACAACCCGGCGCTGATCGAGACGGCCGAGGACAAGGGCTGGTCGGTGGACTACTACATGTGCAGCCTCTATCACCGGACGCGCACGCGCGACGAGCTAAAACAGCTCCTGGGCGCCGACCTGCCCCTCGGTGAGATTTACCTGCCGTCCGACCCGGAGCGGATGTTCAAGGTCATCCGGTCGGTCAAGAAGCCGTGCCTCGTCTACAAGGTCCTGGCGGCCGGGCGGCGCGTCGGCACCAAGGCGGAGGTGCGCGAGTGCTTCAAGACCGCTCTGGATAACATCAAGCCGACCGACGCGCTGATCGTCGGCATGTACCAGCAGTTCGGCGACCAGGTCGGTGAGAACGCGGCGCTGGTGCGGGAACTGGGTGCGGCGTCGCGCTGAAGCAACCCATGCTCATTGACCCGCACTTCAACAGGCCCGCCGTGTCGGCATCCACGCCTGGGCTTCGACCGCGGCGTCGGCTCCAGGCCGAACGCCCGCATCTGGTCCGGCGCCGCCGCGCGCAGGTCGAGGCAGTGCAGCGCGCTGCGGGGAATCCGTCCGCCGCCAAGCATCGGTCCCGCCGCGCCGGCATCTACCCCTGGCCTTCGACCGCGACGCCGGCACCGGGCCGAACGGCCGCACCGGGTCTGGCGCTGCCGCGCGCAGGTCGAGGCGGTGCAGCGCGCTGCGGGGAATCCGTCGTCCGCCGCCAAGCATCCGTCCCGCCGTGCCGGCGTCCACGCCTGGGCTTCTACCGCGGCACTGCCAACCAGGTGCGGGCGGCAACGCAGCGCGGTCGCTCGGGTCAGGCCAGTCACAGCCAGGCTGTACAAGAGCTGTACAAATTCGGGGTTCAGGGTGCCCAAAAAGTCGCGCGCCTGTTAACCCGTCTGTTGGAATTGAGGGGTCTGCGAACCTGAAACAATCTGGTTAACTGATTTGGAGACATTTGTGTAAACTCAAACCGCCAGGTTCGAGTCTCACTCGGGCGCCCGAGCCAAACCCCTACGCTCGATCCCTGCTCGCCCAATTTGCCGTAAGCCGTTGATGGAGCATAGGATCGGGCCAGGAAACAGCGCTATCTCTAGTTCGTAACCTCAAAAAGAGTTCGAAGAGCGTACGGCTCGGGGAGCTAAGATTTCTCAAGCGAGCCGGTAACGGCTCTCCAGTTAGGCGCCTGCGCCGAGAGGGCCACCTCTCGGCGTCTTTCGTTTCCCTACGTTTTTCCCGCAAAATCTTGCGTCAAATTCCGCCGTCCACCGACCGATCCCGGTTCTACGTGGACGATCCGGGGCCGTGTAACGCTCGTCTCAAACGCCGAGCAGGTCGGCGACAGGTCTCGGAGCCTCTGGTTTGGGACGCCGATCGGGTTAGCCGCCCGCCTTACCGCACCCGAAAAATCCTCACGACCAGCGCCAGTATCAGCGCAGGCGTCACGCTGCGTCTCTGGATTCGTGCCGTGCCCCCGCGAGATATCGCCTCTCTCGACTCTCTTGAAGATTCTGCCGAAACTCTCTCCGAATAGCCTTGAGGTTCCCTCGGAAACGAGGCTCAGTGTCTGTCCGGGTTAACGGTTTCTGAGACCTCACGAGGAGCGACGACATGCAGCTGAACATCGCGAAAGAGGTGGCCGCCATGAAGCGGCTGGCCATGCAAGACTTACGGGAGCGGTACGCCGAGGCCTTCGGCGAGACGACGCACGCCAGCAACCGCGTCTGGCTCATACGGCGCATCGCCTGGCGCCTGCAGGTTCGGGCGGAAGGCGACCTGAGCGAGCGGGCGCGGCGCCGCGCTGCTGAACTCGCGGACGACGCCGACCTGCGACTGTCACGACCGCACGCACCGGCCACACCGGGAACGGAGCGCCTGATGACGGACATTCCGCTGCAACCGGCCGACAAGCGCGTGCCACCAGCAGGCTCTGTGATTACGAGGCTCTACAAGGGCGAGACGCTCCAGGTTCGGGTACTCGAAGGCGGCGCCTTCGAGTTCGAGGGCGAGGTGTTCACATCGCTCAGCGCCGTGGCCAAGAAGGTCACCGGCGGCCACTGCAATGGCTTCCACTTTTTCCGAATGGGGAAGGGGGCGACCGCATGAGCAAGAACCAGTCAGGCGCCGCCGA
The DNA here is from genome assembly GCA_038331535.1 of Gemmatales bacterium. GTDB lineage: Bacteria > Planctomycetota > Planctomycetia > Gemmatales > Gemmataceae > JBBQPD01. The sequence goes on from JBBQPD010000471.1 coordinate 3,788, forward strand.
CCGCCCGAACATCCGCTGCGCGATCTACAGCCGCAAGAGCACGGAGGAGGGCCTCGAGCAGTCGTTCAACTCGCTGGATAACCAGCGCGAGTCGGCGGAGGCGTACATCAAGTGCCAGGCCCAGGAAGGCTGGCAGTGCTTGCCGGACCGCTACGACGATGGCGGTTGGAGCGGTGGTAATATGGAACGCCCGGCCCTACGCCAGCTTCTCGCCGATATCGAGGCCGACAAGGTGGACTGCGTGATCGTGAACAAGGTCGATCGCCTGTCGCGCTCACTCCTGGACTTCGCCAGGATCCTGGAGACGTTCGAGAAGCATCACGTCTCGTTCGTCGCGGTGACGCAGCAGATCAACTCTGCGACTTCGATGGGCCGCTTGATGCTCAATGTCCTGCTCTCGTTCGCCCAGTTCGAGCGGGAGATCATCTGCGAGCGGACACGCGACAAGATCGCGGCGACACGACGGAAGGGCAAGTGGGCCGGCGGCCATCCGATTCTGGGCTACGATGTCGACGGTCACACGCGGCTGCTCGTTAACGAAGACGAGGCGGTGCAGGTCCGGGCCATTTTCGAGCTATACCTGGAGCACGCGGCACTGCTCCCGGTGGTTGTCGAACTGGAGCGCCGCGGCTGGACGACAAAGCGTTGGACGACGCGGAAGGGCGTGCAGCGCGGCGGCCGCACGTTCACCAAGACGGGCCTGCATCATCTCCTCAGGAACGTCGTTTACGCTGGTCGGGTGAAGTACAAGGATGAGACGCACGCGGGCGAGCAGGCCGCAATCATCGACGCCGACACCTGGCAGCGGGTGCAGGAAACGCTGCTGCGGAATAGCCGGAGTAGCGGCGTGCCGGTCGGCAATGGGTTCGGCGCCATGCTCAAGGGACTGCTGCACTGCGTCCCGTGCGGCTGCGCGATGACGCCGGCGCATTCGAACAAGCAGGGCAAGAAGCGCTACCGCTACTACACCTGCACCAACGCGCAGAAACGCGGCTGGCACACCTGCCCGTCCAAATCGATCCCGGCCGGCGAGATTGAACGCTTCGTCGTCGATCAGATCCGGTGTAGGTCTAACGACCCGGCCCCGCCAACAGTGACGACGCTGGTAGGATTCGAGCCGCTGTGGCAAGCGCTGCCGCCGCCCGAGCAGGTGCTCCTGGTCCATCGGCTGGTCGACCGCATCGAGTACGACGGCGCCGCGAACACGGTGGCCGTCACGTTTCATCCGACCGGCATGCAAACGCTGGCCGACGAGATCGCCATTAGGCAGAAGGAGGAAAGCGCATGAACAGGCCGCTGACCATTACAACGCCGGTGAACTTCCGCAACGCAGCCAAGGGCCGGCGGCACCTCGTCGCCGGACCGATGCTGTCAACTGAAGCGCGGGCGCCAGGCCGGGTGCCGCGCGTCGCGCGCCTGATGGCACTGGCCCTACGCTTTGAGCAGCAGGTACGCTCGGGCGAGATTGCGAGCTACCGTGAACTGGCCGATCTCGGGCACGTCAGCCGCGCACGCATCAGCCAGATTCTGAACCTGGTGAGCCTCGCCCCAGACATCCAGGAGGCGCTCTTGTTCCTGCCGCGCACGGAACAGGGACGCGATCCGATCCACCTGGCGCAGTTGCAGCCGATCGCTACC
>JBBQPD010000472.1:0-5421 GCA_038331535.1 Gemmatales bacterium
GCTCCCTGACGGTCGCGGCTCGTAACTATTCTCCTTGCAGCATAAAGACCACCTCAGGGCATCGGTCATGGGCCGTCGGGATGCGGATTGGACGGCTCCGAAGACGGGAAGGGTTTCTGCGCTAGTGCTGGCGGGCGCGGAACGGGCGGCCCCTCGAAAAATCTGTCGTAGATCCATAGACCGGCCACCGAGCCAAACATGCCGCCGAGCAACCCCGGCATGAAACCGGGACGTAGGGGATCCGTGGGATTATTCACACTTCCTACCGTCGATCCAGCGTGCAGCCACATGCGCAGCAATCCCAGTAGCATCCACAGGGCAAGCAGACCGCCGATGAGTGCCACGATGGTCATCCAACCGGCCCAGGCAGCCGATTCCTTTCGGGACGCTCGAACCGTGTCGCGCACCATTTCAACGGCCTTGAGCAGTGCCTCGTCCGGATATTTCTTCAATTTGCCGGCAAGAAGTTTACGGAGGTGTTCGCGTTGATGATTGCCGAACTGCTGTTGAAACTGCTCGGGCCGAACGACAACCCCAATAAACTGATGATCGGGCATCGTCGAGATCAGGACGAAGACGCCCTGGACCTCGGTGGACTGCGCACGCTCCTCAGCATATTCGGTGAATGCACGATGCGCATTGCGGGCGCGCTTCAGGCGTTCGATAACCTCTGCTGGAAGTGCCTTCGTCGTTTCCAGCACGAAATCGACGCTGTACTTCTGCTGTAACTCCAGAATCAGGTCCGTCGCGCGGGCGACAGCGTCCGGACTGAACAGTTTCGCACCATCGCGAATGGGTAAGCCTTCCGCCGCCCAAGTGGACGGCGTCAGAAGTGCCGACAACAGGAATCCGGTGAACAGTCGGCCCATGTGGGAGCCTCCGCGATTCCGCCAAACCGAGGTGGGTCCGGCGAGCCGAGCCGGCTCGGTGCCACTCGGCTCGCGGCACCTACTACGAGGACAGCTTCTAAAAATCGCCACCACCACCGCCGCCAAAGTCGCCGCCGCCGCCAAAGTCACCGCCACCGCCGAAGTCGCCGCCGCCACCGAAGTCGCCGCCGCCGCCGCCACCGAAGTCGCCGCCGCCGTCGCCGCCGCCGAAGTCGCCGCCGCCATTGTTATTGTCACCGCCGAAGTCGCCGCCGGTTCCGGTCGAGTCGGTGTCCGGACCGAGATCGCCGCCTGAACCACCTCCAAAATCGCCCCCGGTTCCACCATAAGCCTGGCTGCCGCCGAAGAACGAATTGTACATCCACATGCCTGCCGCGGCTCCGAACAGGCCGCCCATCAGCGACGGGAAGAAACCGCCTCCACCGCCGCCGCCGCCATAGCCGCCGCCGTAGTAGCTCGGCGCGGGATGAGTGAATGCCCGGATCAGGGCGAACACTAACCAGAGAACCCCCAGTCCCGTCAGAGCGAGACAGACCCAGCCGAAGATGCCTGAGCTTTTTTCCTTCTCGTTCCCCGCGGCCGCGGTTCCGCTTTGAACGTGGGACTCGATGCGCGAATCAACGAAGTTGACCGCCTCAATCAATTTTTGATCGGCTTTGCCTTTGCCGCTGAGGATCGACTTGAGCTGCTGCTCATCCGTCTGCGAGAAAATCCCGCCGCGCTCCGTTTTGTTGCCGACCTCAATCTGAAAGTGCGCGCGCGGCTCCTTCCAGAATGCCAGATACACGCCGTTGACTCCAAGCTCCCGGAAGCGCCCTTGCGCCTCGCGATGATAGGCCGACTCACCGCGATCAAGACCGGGCGGAGCGTTCGCGAAGGTTTCGATGACGAATTCCTTGCCCCCCGAACGCTCGTGCAGTTGTCGAAGTTTTTGGTTCGCCTCCTGCACGACCTCCGGCGAGAAGAAGCCCGCGTCGTCCCGGATCTCGCGGAAGGGCGTCGGCGCGGACGCCTTGCTGGCGGATGCCTCTGGGAGCAAGCCGAACAGCAGGGCCGAAACGGCCACGAAGCTGATGTACAGGCGCATGACAGGCCTCTCCAGGGCGAAAAGGTTTGAGCTGGCGCTAGGATCGCTCCCAACGCCTCCTTATCATTATCTACACTCTACCTCTTCCGGAACAGGTCGAGGCATGATACGGAGCGCGTCCTATGTAAGATGACAGCAGCGCTCACCTGTACTTCGTCGGAACCGACCGAATATTGCGGCGCGGTGCCAAACGGTCACGACTTGGGAGATGTTCGATGCCCCGATTGCGAGCCACGACGATCCTGGCGGTGCGGCACAAGGGAGGCGTGGCCATCGGCGGCGACGGCCAGGTGACGCTCGGCAATCAGGTCATGAAGAGCGACGCCCGCAAGATTCGCAAACTCCACGACGGGAAAGTCCTCACGGGCTTCGCGGGCGCCAGCGCGGACGCCTTCGCCCTCCTGGAACGCTTCGAGGCCAAGTTGAAGGACTTTCAAGGCAACGTGCCGCGCGCCGCCACCGAACTGGCGAAAGATTGGCGTATGGACCGAAATCTGCGCCGCCTCGAAGCGATGCTCGTGGCCGTGGACCGCGATCATCTCCTCATGGTGAGCGGCACCGGCGACGTGATCCAGCCGACCGACGGCGTGGCGGCGATCGGTTCCGGCGGCGGCTTCGCTCTCGCCGCAGCCCGTGCTCTGATGGTCCATTCGGACCTGTCCGCCGCGCAGGTCGTGCGCAGTGCTTTGGAGATCGCGGCGGAGCTGTGCATCTACACGAATACGAACTTTGAAGTGGTCGAACTGACCTGAGTTATTGCCTTGCCGCTCGCGGCTTAGCGGTTTCCCCGCTAAGCCGCAAGCGGCAATACAGAGGAGATACCTTGTGGCTGACCTGACCCCGCGTCAAATCGTGCAGGAATTGGATCGTTACATCGTCGGCCAGGACGCGGCCAAGCGCGCCGTGGCCGTCGCCATCCGCAATCGCTGGCGGCGGCAGCAGCTGCCGCCCGATCTCCGCAAGGACGTGACGCCAAAAAACATTATCCTCATCGGCCCCACCGGCGTGGGCAAAACGGAAATCGCGCGCCGGCTGGCGCAGCTGGTCGGAGCGCCCTTCCTCAAAATTGAGGCCACCAAGTACACCGAAGTCGGCTACCACGGCCGCGACGTGGAGAGCATGATCCGCGACGTGACCGAGATCGCCGTCGGCATGGTCCGACAGGAACAGCGGCAAAAAGTCGAGACCCAGGCCCGCGAAAAGGTCAGCGAAAAGCTACTCGACCTGCTCCTGCCCAAGTCCGGCGTCTGGGACACCGAGAACGCCGAGGAGAACGAGCGCCGCGAGCGCACCCGCGACAAGATGAAGGCCCGTCTCGAAGCCGGCGAACTGGAAGACAAACCCGTCGAGCTAAACGTCGAGCAGAAGGCCGTGCCGGTGCAAATCTTCTCCAACCTCGGCATGGAACAGATGGACGTCGATTTCCAGAGCATGTTCGAGCGCATCATGCCGAAACAGGCCCAGCAGCGGCAAATCCCGCTCAAGGAGGCGCGCCGACTGTTACTCGAACAGGAGGCGGAAGCGCTAATCGACCGCCAGGTCGTCATGGAAAAAGCGGTTGAGCTGGTCGAGAACCAGGGGATGATTTTCCTCGACGAGCTGGACAAGATTTGCGGGCCGCAATCGTCGCATGGACCTGACGTGTCGCGTCAGGGCGTCCAGCGCGACTTACTGCCGGTCGTCGAGGGGACGACGGTCAACACACGCTACGGCCCGGTTCGCACGGACCACATCCTGTTCATCGCCGCCGGGGCGTTTCACACGTCGAAGCCGTCGGACTTGATGCCGGAATTGCAGGGCCGATTCCCGATCCGCGTCGAGTTGACCGACCTCAAGCGCGAGGACTTCCTGCGCATCTTGACGGAGCCGAAGCACTCGCTGACGAAGCAGTACGCGGCCCTCCTGGACACGGAAGGAGTGAAACTGGAGTTCACGGCGGACGGCGTCGAGGAGCTGGCGGAGACGGCTTTCCGCGTCAACCAGGAGACGCAAAACATCGGCGCCCGCCGGCTGCACACAATCCTGGAACGTGTCGTCGAGGACATCAGCTTTCAGGCGCCGGACATCGCCGACAAGCGCGTGGTCATCGACCGCGCCTACGTCAACGGCCGCCTGGCTGACATTCTGAAGAAGGAAGATTTGAGCCGGTTTATACTCTAACAAAACAATAACGCGTTTACGTTTCGCGCGTTGATCGCGCGAAACGTAAACGCGTTTGCATTCGATATCGACAGCTGGTTACAGCTGACCATTCTCTTCATTCATGTCTTCGGGTTCCTGCTCCTCGAAGCCCGCTTCCTGATCGATGTGGCGGATGATCCAGTGATCGATGTCGCGCAGCATCTCGGCGTGGATGCGGTGGTTCGCGGGATAGCTCTTGATCTCCGCGTCCATGCCGGCGCTGTAGAAGAGGCGGTGATCGGCCTGCGCCATCGAGAAAGGAATGACAGCATTGGCGATGCCGTGGCCGATCAGCACTTTCAAGCCGCGCACTTCGGGCAGCCGCAGCAGCGGTCCGCCGCGCCGCGGCAGGCAGCCATTGAGCGAGATCACTCCGGCGAACTTCTCGGGGAAAGTCAGGCCGAGGCGGTAGGCGAGCGTCGAGCCTTCCTGGAATCCGGCGAGATAGATGCGTTCGGAGTGGACGTGATAATGCCGGCGCGTCTGAAGAACGGCCCCGAACACGTATTCTTCGATGGTCGAATCGCTGGAGCCGTCGGCGCCCCAGGAGTAAGACGGGCGGCCATCGGAGCGTTGTCCCGCGGCGTGTGGGCCGCGCAGGGCGATGCAGATGTAGTTGCGCCGCGACAGCTTCGGAGCCAAACGAAGCACCTGCTCCTCACTGCTGCCGTGGCCATGCAGAAACACGAGCAGCGGGTAGGGATAGTTGGGCTCGTAGCCGGTCGGCAGAAACGTGCGGAGGGGCCAGCCGCGCGCGTCGGGTACTTCCGAGGTGTAGAAACCTTCGGCGGGGCGAGACAGACAGGCAGTCAGGTCGAAAGGCGCCATGGATAACCTGTTGAGGCCCGGGGTAGCGGTAAATCCGGACACGCGGCATGTGCGGCCGGCGAGTCGAGACGATTATCTGTCAGAGATCATTATCACTCAAGCAGACGGGCCAAGTCTACGTTTGCCCGAACGAGGTGTCAACGCGGCACTGCGCGCAACTTGAAAAAAAGCAAGCCATTTTTTCGACATGCGCGACGACTGCAACGGTTGGGCGAAGTGGGCGGGAATGCGAAGTTTGACGGGTTTCCAACTGTTATTCATGTCGTGCAAGAAAGGTGGGCCGGACAATTCAGGAGCCGCGCACGTAGTAAGCGGTTACGCAGACCGCTTACTGCGTGCGCGGCTCTGAAGTCCGAGTCCCGCTTACTGCGTGCGCGGCTCTGAAGTCCGAGTCCCGCTTACTGCGTGCGCGGCTCTGAAGTCCGAGTCCCGCTT
>JBBQPD010000473.1:0-5415 GCA_038331535.1 Gemmatales bacterium
GCGCTTCTCCACGGCCAGCTCCCCGATCATCGTGAAGGGTCTGTGCATCGTCCAGTTCGGCGGGGAGAGCAGAGGCGGTATCGTGGCCTACGATCTCGCCAGCGGCGACGAGAAGTGGAAATGGACGGGAGACGGCACGGCCTACGCCTCGCCCACGCTGCTCACGCTCGGCACCGAGATGGTGCTCATCGCGGAAACCTCCAACAAGATCGTCGGCGTCGGCGTCGCCGACGGCAAGCTCCTCTGGGAGACGCCCTTCGTGGTCCGAGGCCGAGGTTACAACGCCATCTCGCCGCTGGTGCAGGGGCAAACCGTTCTCTACGCCGGATCGAGCCGGGGCATTCGGGCGGTGAAGATCGACAAGAAGGGCGACGATGCCGCCGCCAAGGAACTGTGGAACAACACGGAAATCTCCGTCAACTTCAGCACGCCGGTGCTGCACGACAAGCTCGTCTTCGGGATCTCGGAAAGCGACAAGTTGTTCTGCATCAACGCCGAGACCGGCAAGACCGCCTGGACTTCCGCCGTCGATTGCCGGCGCGGCTACGGCACGCTCGTCGATGCCGGCTCCGTGATGATCGCGTTGACGCCCGGCGCCGAGTTGATCGCCTTCGAGCCGATCGACAAGGAATTCAAGGAAGTGGCCAAATACAAGCTGGCGGGCCGCGACACCTACGCTTACCCCGTCATCGCGGGCAATCGGGTGTTCGTGAAGGATCGCGAGTCGATTACCTTGTGGACGATCGAATGAGCGGCTCAGAAACGAATCACGAGCCGCGACCGTCAGGGAGCGTCACGCCAACGCTCCCTGACGGCCGCGGCTCGTTCGTAATAGGTACGCTCACTTTTCTTCAATGCGATACAAATGCGTCCGCGTTCGCAGGAACAGCGCCTTGCCGGCCACCGCCGGCGACGCCATGCAGTTCCCATCCAGCTCGTTGACCGCCAGCACTTTCATCTCCGGTTTCGCCTCGACGACTCGAGTCGGTCCGTCCTCGCTCGCGAAATAGATGCGTCCGTCCGCGTACACCGGCGAGGCGGAGAACTTGCCGTTGAGGCGCACGGGGGTGCCGACCTGTTCGCCCGTCTTGGCGTTGACGCACGAGGCCGTACCGCCGTCGCTGACCATGTACAACAGATCGCCAATCAGCAACAGAGACGGCCGGGTCGGCACGTTCTTCTTGAACGACCAGTCGATCCGATTGCCGGGAGGCGGCTCCTTGACCTCCGGCCGAATCGCCACCAGTTGCTCGCCTCCTGCCGCGGTCGTGACGAAGACGCGGCCGTGGCCGAACACCGGCAGCGACGCCGCGTTCATGCCGCCGTGCTTGACGCGCCACAGCTCTTCGCCGGTGCGCGGCTCATAGGCCATCGTCGCCTCAGCCGACGACGACACCAGCTGCTGCCGCCCTTCGATCGTTATCACCGCCGGCGTCGAGTACGCCTTTTTGATGTCGCCATCGTTGATGCGATAGGTCGTGATGTTGCGGTCTTTCTTCCACACTGTCTTGCCGGTGGTCTTGTCCAGGGCCGCGAGGTATTGCAGGTCGTGGCCATCAAAGGTGAGGATCAACAGGTTCTCAAAAAGGATCGGCGAGGAACCCGCCGAGCGCCAATGGTCGCACTCCAGGTCGGTACGGCTCCAAAGAACCTTGCCCGTCGCCGTATCGACGCAGGCCGTGCCGGGACTGCCGAAGTGCAGGTAGACCCGCCCAGCCTCAATGACCGGCGTGGGCGACGCGTAACTGTTATAGGGGATGCAGAACTTGGGCTTTTCGATGTCGAACAACTTGAGGTCATAAACGATCTTGCCCGTGTCGCGATCGACGCAGACGCCGAACAGTTGCTTGCCGTTTTCGAGTGCCGTGGTCATCCACACCTGGTTGCCCCAGATGACGGGAGAGGACCAGCCCTTATCGTGGATCGCCGTCTTCCAGACGACGTTCTTTCCCTCGGCCCAGGTGAGCGGCAGGCCGCGCCCGGCGGCGTGCCCATCGGCGGTTGGCCCGCGGAATTGCGGCCAGTTCTGATCCGCGGCGCGGGAGGTGGAAGAAGCAAAGGCGAGCGCGAGGACGAGGAGAGTTCGTGTACCGTGCATGGAGTACCTCACTGGCGGCGATCTGGACCTACTACCCAATGTAAAGGCACGGCACGGCAGTGCAAGGGCGAGGGGCGGAATCCCGGAAATGTCTTGAGGCCCGTTCACGGGCCTTTGCCGCAGAGCGGTAATAGGCCCGCCGCTCCGCGGCGGGTGGGGCAAGCGGACATCGCCCCGCGCACCCGTCCTAAAGAACGGGTCTATTACCGCTCCGCGGCCAAGGCCCGTGAACGGGCCTCAAGATGATCGCGAGACTGCGCCTTGAAACGAATTCCTCCTCGCCTATTCGCCCTTTCTCGATTACATTGCCGAGGTGGGCGACGGAGCAACGAAGCGCTCACCCGCCACCGGAACCCCTTTGCCTCTCACCGGGACACACGTCATGCGCCGAGCGTTAGCCATCGCCATCCTGTTTCCCCTGTTGAGCGCCACGCTCGCCGCGGCGGAAAAGCCAAAGCCGATCAAAATTCTCTTCCTCGGCGACAAGGGCCACCACAAACCCGCCGAGCGCTTCCGCCAGATTCAGCCTGTGCTCGCGGCGCGCGGCATCGAGCTGGAGTACACCGAGCGCGTCGAGGCGCTCAACGCGAAAACGCTCGCCGCCTACGACGGCCTGCTGATCTATGCCAACACCACCGAAATCGCGCGCGAGCAGGAACAGGCGTTGCTCGATTATGTCGCGTCGGGCAAGGGCTTCATCCCGCTGCACTGTGCCTCGTACTGTTTCCTCAACTCGCCGAAATACGTCGATCTTGTCGGCGCCCAGTTTCAGAAGCACGGCACCGGCGTCTTTCGCACTTCTATCGCCGACGCCAACCATCCGCTGATGAAGGGCTTCCGCGGCTTCGAGAGCTGGGACGAAACCTACGTCCACACCAAGCACAATGACAAGGACCGCATCGTCCTTGAATATCGCGAGGATAAAAGCGGCAAGGAACCGTGGACGTGGGTGCGGACGCACGGCAAGGGCCGCGTCTTCTACACCGCCTGGGGCCACGACGAGCGCACCTGGGGCAATCCCGGCTTCCAGAACCTGCTCGAGCGCGGCATCCGCTGGGCCGTCGGCGCCGACCTCGCCGCAGTGCCGGCCTTCGAGGGCGACTATCAGCCCAAGCTGACCGAGTTGAGCAAGGACGTAAAGCCGTTCGAGTACGTCGAGGCGAAGGTGCCCTTCTACGCGCCCGGCAAGGGGGCCGGCGACCCGCTCACCAAGATGCAGAAGCCGCTCTCGCCCTCCGAGTCGATGAAGCACATGGTACACCCCGCCGACTTCGACCTGAAGCTGTTCGCGACGGAGGAGCAGCTCGGCGGCAAGCCGATCTGCATGAACTGGGACGAACGCGGCCGGCTCTGGGTCGCCGTCACCGTCGATTATCCCAACGACCTGCAACCCGAGGGCAAGGGACGCGACCGCATCCTCATTCTGGAGGATACCACCGGCACTGGCAAAGCCGACAAGGTGACCGAGTTCGCCGACAAGCTCAGCATTCCGACGAGCCTGATCTTTTCCCACGGCGGCGTCATCGTGCATCAGGCGCCGCACACGCTCTTCCTGAAATCAACAAAGGGCGACGACCACGCCGACGTTCGTAAGGTGCTATTCACCGGCTGGGGCACCGGCGACACCCACGCCGGACCGAGCAACCTGCATTACGGCCTCGACAACTGGTTCTACGGCATGGTCGGCTACTCCGGCTTCAACGGCGAAGTCGGCGGCCAGAAGCATAAGAACTCGATGGGCTTCTACCGCTTCAAGCCCGACGGCTCACAGTACGAGTTCCTGCGCAGCACGAACAACAACTCCTGGGGCGTCGGTTTCAGCGAGGAGGGGCTGCTCTTCGGCTCGACGGCCAACGGCAACCCGAGCGTCTACCTCCCGATCCCGAACCGCTACTACGAATCGGTGCGCGGCTGGTCCTCGACGGTGCTTGGCTCGATCGCGGTGACTGCCCAGTTTCAGCCGATCACCGACAAGGTTCGCCAGGTTGACTGGCACGGCCAGTTCACCGCCGCCGCAGGCCACTCCCTCTACACGGCCCGCGCCTACCCGAAGGAGTACTGGAACCGCACGGCATTCATCACCGACCCGACCGGCCACCTCGCCGCCGCGATGGTCCTGGAGCGCGACGGCACGGCGTTTCGCACGCGCTACGGCTGGAACCTGCTCGCCGGCGACGACGAGTGGTGCGCCCCGATCATGGCCGAGGTCGGCCCCGACGGCAACGTCTGGGTGATCGACTGGTACGCCTACATCGTGCAGCACAACCCGACGCCTCCCGGTTTCACGACCGGCAAACGCGGCGCCTACGAAACCGAGCTGCGCGACAAGAAACACGGCCGCATCTATCGCCTGGTAGCGAAGAATGCGAAGCCGCAAGCAGCATTTAGCCTGAAAGACGCGGAGCCGGCGCAGCTGGTGGCGACGCTGAAGAACGACAACATGTTCTGGCGCAAGCACGCCCAGCGCCTGCTGATCGAGCGCGGCAAACTGGACGTGGTTCCGTCGCTAATCGAGCTGGCGGGCGACGCCTCCGCCGATGAGATCGGCCTGAACGCGGGCGTAATTCACGCCCTCTGGACGCTGCAAGGACTGGCTGCGCTCGATGGGAAAAATGACAAGGCGGCGGCAGCGGCCAGCGCGGCTCTGAAGCACAAATCCGCCGGAGTCCGCCGCAACGCGATCGCAGTGCTGCCGCGCGACACGAACGCCGCGCAGGCGATCCTCGACAGCGGCGTGCTCGACGACGCCGACGCGAACGTCCGCCTGGCGGCGCTACTGGCCCTCGCCGAACTGCCCGAGAACGCCAGGGCAGGCGCCGCCGTCGCCAAGGCCGCTGTCGATGAGACCAACCTCGCCGACCGCTGGCTACCCGACGCGCTCACGAGCGCCGCAGCGGCACACAGCCTGCCGTTTCTCAAAACGATCGCGTCGAAAAAGAGTGCGCTGCCGCAACGGGCGCTCGACGTGGTCGGCATCGTCTCCGGGCATTATGCACGCAGCGGTCCCGACAAGAGCGTCGGCGAAGTCATCGCCGCCCTGGTCGATGCCGACCTGAAAACGGCGGAAGTCGTCGTCGCGGGTCTGGCGAAGGGTTGGCCGAAGGGGAAGACCGCGAACGTCAGCGACGAAACCGAGAAGCAGCTCGGCCGTCTCCTGGTGCGCCTCTCGACCGGCGCCAAGGGCGATCTCGTGAAGCTGGCCGGCGCCTGGGGCAGCAAGGCATTCGAGAAGAACACCGCGGAAATCGTGAGCTCGCTGCTCGCAAAAATCGCCGACGAAAAAGCCGGCGACGACGTGCGCGCCGCCTCCGCCCGCC
>JBBQPD010000474.1:0-5404 GCA_038331535.1 Gemmatales bacterium
CGCCTGCACGGCGTTTGCGGTCGCTCTGGAGCCGCGCGGAGTTGGCGCGGGCAAGGCGGTGAGCGAACTCTTTCCGGTCCTGGGCGGCGAGTTGGTGTGGACGTTCCGGCCCGAAGGCGCGGGGCAGATCGCCTCCTCTCCGCTCATCGTTGGCGACCGTGTCTATGTCGGCGCCACGCTCGGCACTCTCGGACCCCAGGGCGTCGTCTACTGTCTCGACCGCGCCACCGGCAAACCGATCTGGGACACGCGCAAGACGCTCAAGCGCATGAAGCAAATCTCCATCTCCTCGCCCGTCCTGGTTGACGGCAAACTCTATCTCGGCGAGGGCTTTCATCAGGACGTGAACTGCAAGGTCTACTGCCTCAATGCGGAGACGGGCAAAGAAATATGGTCGTTTCCGACTGGCAGCCACACCGAGTCCAGCCCGTTCGTGACAGGGGGCAAGGTCTACATCGGCGCCGGCGACGACGGGCTGTACTGCGTCGACGCCGCCGACGGCACCGAGGTCTGGCACTACAACGGCCTGCACATCGACGCCAACCCGGTTGTTCACAACAAGCGTCTCTATGTCGGCGCCGGCGAGGGGGACGTCTACAAAGAAACGGCCATCGTCTGCCTCGACACGGATACCGGCAAAGAAGTGTGGAAGCACAAGCTAGACGTGCCGGCATGGGGATCGCCCGTGCTGGCAGGCGACCTCGTCTACTTTGGCATTGGCAACGGCCATTTCGACAGTGGCGACGCCAAGCCGGTCGGCGCCGTCCTGTGCGTGAATGCGACCGACGGGGAGAAAGTCTGGCGCTTCGATACTGCCGACGGCGTGTTGAGCCGGCCGAGCGTCGATCGCAGTCGCGTCTGGTTCGGTGCGCGCGACGGCAACCTCTATTGCGTCGATCGCCACACCGGCAAGCTTCACTGGAAACGCGCCCTAGGCAGCCCGGTGGTGACGGCGGCAGTGGTGGCGCGCGGCACACCGGGCGAGTTGGCGAACGCCGTCTACGCATTGGGATCGGAGGGCCAAATCTTCTGTCTGGAGCCGAACACCGGCGCCGTCTGCTGGCAGAAAGATCTGACCGACGGCGGCCGCCTCGCCGCGACGCTGTGGTCGTCGCCAGCGCTGGCGCTCGTCGGCCGCGATAAGCAGAGCGAGAAGCGGCAGCTGATTTTAGGCGCGACACAGGGAAGTCTCGATGCTCCCAGCCCGGCGGTGTTTTGTTTTGAGGACCGACTCTCCGGCAGCGGCGACGAAGTGATCGTGGAGAGCCGCTAGTGAATCCGCAGGACGAACCGCTGCACGACCTGCTGGATCGCTGGGTGCGCGAGACGCTCCTTCATCCCGCGAACTTGCGGTCTTTCCTACGCGCAGCGGTGCCGGACCTCGCCGACGCCTTCGACTGCGACCACGCACGGCTCCTCGACCGCGAGTTTCCGATGGACGACTGGCGAAGGCGCGCTGCCGACGTCCCTTTCGAGATTCCCTACCGAGTGGGCGAAGAGGAACGCACGGCTCTCGTGTTCGTGCTGATCGAACATCAGAGTGACACCGACACGCTGATTCCTCTGCGAACGCTGTATTTCGTGGTGCTGTACTGGGACCGTCAGTGGCAGGCGTGGACGCGCTTGCCGACGCCGCGGCCGCCATTACGCCTCAATCCCGTGCTGCCGCTCGTCTTCTATACGAACCACATCCCCTGGGGCAGCAATCGGACGCTACGCGATTTGTTGGGAGAACCGGAGTCATTCCACGCTTTCGCTCCGGACTGGCAACCGCTATTCTGGAACCTGTCGGATCGTTCGACGACGGAACTGCTTGGCAGTGATGACGAGTGGTTGCAAACGCTGGCCGTACTCCGCGCGCAAGCCGAGAACTCGGCCGCTTACCTCGCCGCGGTCACGGAGTCTGCGAAGCGACTCGAATCGCTGCATGATCGAGACCATGCGCGCTGGTACAATTTGATGCGCCTGGTTGTGGCGTGGTCCGAGCGAAAGCGGCCGCCCGCGGAACTTACAGCGTTGCGTGCGGCCGTGCAATCCAGTGTGAGCGAGACTGAACGACGGCAGGAGGTAAATATCATGGCCAACACGATTGCGGAAATGCACATCGAACAGGGAGAGGCACGAGCCAACCGGAAGACGCTCTTGCGGCAGTTGCAAGCTCGTTTCGGCTCGTTGCCGGAAGCGCTGGTCAACGAGATCAACGCAGCGACGGACCTGCCGCGCCTCGAAGCCGCCCTCGATCAGGTGATGAAAATTCAGCAGCTGAGCGATTTCCACCTTTAGTATCAAGGCGGTTCCTCATCCCTCGACGCGCTTCGTCGTCCGCTTCCTCAACGACCAGGACCAATGACCGACCTCCGCACTTTCGATCAAATCAGCGCGAACGATGTGGACGCCGTCGGCGGCAAGGGACTGAGCCTCGGCCTGATGGCCGGGGCCGGTCTACCAGTGCCGCCCGGCTTCTGCGTTACGACCGACGCCTTTCGCCGAGCACGCGGACGATCGTTAGGCGATCATGCCGATCTCGTCGCTTCCCTGGACGAGGCTTACCGCCGCCTGGGCAGTGGGGTCGTCGCCGTGCGCTCCTCCGCCATCGGGGAGGACGGCGCGGAGGCGTCTTTTGCCGGGCAACAGGAAACCTTTCTCGGCGTGCGCGGTGCGGACGCCGTGCGCGACGCCGTCGCCCGCTGCTGGGCGTCGCTCGACACCGAGCGTGCCGTGGCCTACCGCAAGAAGCAGGGCATCGCCGAGGACGGGTTGGCGATGGGCGTCGTCGTGCAACAACTGATCGAGGCAGAAGTCGCCGGCGTGCTGTTTACGCACGACCCACTCGATCCGGAAGGGCGGCAGATGCTCGTCGAGGCATCGTGGGGCCTGGGCGAGTCGGTCGTCTCCGGGCGGGTCACTCCGGACCGCTTCCATCTCGATCGCGCGACCGGCGCTGTCCGCGACCGGCACGTCGCAACCAAGGCGGTGATGGTGACGGGCGACGGCGTGAAGCCCGTCCCAGCCGAGAAGCAAGCCGCCTGTTCTTTGAACGACGCGCAGCTAGCGCAACTGGCGGAGTTGGGGCGAAAGGTCGAGGCGTTCTACGGCGCACCGCGCGACATCGAGTGGGCCTACGCGGAGGGCCGCTTCTGGCTGTTACAAGCCCGGCCGATCACCGTCGCCAGCGCCGCGGAACGCGAACAGGTGCGCCGCGAGGAGATGGCGGCACTGCGGGCGCGGGCCGAACCGGGCGGTACCGTGTGGGCGAAGTTTAACCTTGCGGAAGTGCTGCCGGAGCCGACGCCGATGACCTGGGCGGTCGTGCGGCGCTTCATGTCCGGACGCGGCGGCTTTGGGCAGATGTACCGCGATCTCGGTTTCGAGCCGGACCCGTGCCTCGACGACGACGGCTTCTTCGACCTCGTCTGCGGCCGGCCGTACTGCAACCTGAGCCGGGAGGCGCGCACCCACTACCAGAGCATCCCGTTCGAGTACCCCTTCGACGAACTCAAGGCCGCCCCGCACAAGGCGCTGTACCCGACGCCGCGCATCAACCACACACGCCTGGGCTGGCGTTTCTGGCTGTTCCTGCCGTTCACCATGCCGCGGCTGGCGATGCGCCAGGCGCGGGCCGTCGTCAAGCAACGCGCGCTGGGCCTCACGTTTCCGCAGGATTTCCGCACGCGCATCCTGCCGCCCTACGACCAGGCGGCGAAGGCGGCCCTGCGACTGGACCTGACCAGCTTGGCGCCGCAAGTACTCCTCGACCTCTTCGCACACTGGACGAAGCTGGCGATCGACGACTTCGGCCGCGAGAGCCTGAAGCAGACGGCCCTGGCGGCGCTGCTGATGGCCGGGCTGGAGGCCAAACTCGTCCGCGCCCTCGGTCCGCTCGGCGCCAAGGCGGCGGTGCGCGACCTCATCATGGGCGTCCACCCCGAAGCCGACAGCGACGTACCCGGCGCCGTCTGCAACCTGGCCGCCGGCAAGATGACGCGCGAAGAGTTTCTAGAGACGTTTGGCCATCGTTGCAGTCACGAAATGGAACTGTCCTCGCCGCGCTGGTCGGAGGATCATGTTACCCTCGACCGCCTCTGTGCCTCGGCCCATATGTCCGCGTCGTCGGCTGCCGACCTCGAAGCGACCTGGGCCAGGCTCGTCACTCTTGCCAAGCTGACACCGGCACAAGCGACCGCGCTGCGCGGCGAATTAGACGCGCTGCGCACGCACCTCGCCTTGCGCGAGACAGCGAAGCATTACCTCATCAAGGGATTAGCCGTGGCGCGGCGCGTCCTGCTCGAATTGGACCGGCGGCATCGACTGAATGGCGGTATCTTCTTCCTGGCGCCGGAGGAATTGCCGCGTCTGGCGGCCGGCGAGGATTTCTCGAAACGGATCGCGGAGCGGCGGCGGCGGCGCTCGCTGGCGCTGAGCCTGGAAGTGCCGCAGGTGCTGTTCAGCGACGACCTGGAAGCCATCGGTCGGGCGCCGTCGCTGGTGGGGTCGGATCATCTTCAGGGCGTGCCGCTATCGGCGGGCGTGGCGGAGGGGCCGGCGCTCGTGCTGACGGAGCCGACGGGCGACGTGCCGGCCGAGCCGTACATCCTGGTATGTCCCTCGACCGATCCGGCCTGGGTGCCGCTGTTCGTCGGCGCGAAGGGGCTGGTGATGGAAACGGGCGGCGTACTGTCGCACGGCGCGATTGTGGCTCGCGAGTTCGGCCTGCCGGCGGTGGCGGGCTTGGCAGATGTGCATCGCAAGCTGAAGACGGGGCAACGGCTGCGCGTGGATGGCAGCAGGGGGACAGTGACGGTGTTGCCTGGATCGTGATCGAGCACGAGCTACAATGTTAAAAGGTTGAATTCTCACTTCAACCAACCCCGGTTTGCGAATTTCTGAGGCAGCGCGAATGATTCCATCTACGCTTACCAGTCTCCCGGATCTTTACGAAGAGGATGAAACCGCCTGGTTGGAGGCGGTCGCTGACCTGATCCGGCAAGGACGTTACGCGGACCTAGATTACCTCCACCTCGCGGAGTATCTCTCGGACATGGCCATACGGGATCGGCGCGAAGTGAAGAGTAGGTTGGTCGTATTGATCGCCCACATCTTGAAGTGGACGTATCATCGTGCCAATCGGTCGCGGAGTTGGCGCGGCACCATCATCGAGCAGCGGCAAGAGTTGGAAGGGGCGATTGGCCGCGGCGTCTTGCGGAATCATGCGGAAGCCCTCCTCGCCAAGGCATATGCAGATGCAGTGGAACGAGCGGCGGCTGAGACCGGGTTAAGTGACGAAACATTTCCCGACGAGTGCCCGTACACGCTGGATCAGCTGTTGTCGGCAGATTTTTTGGGTGAGTAATCGACGGATCCGCTAGAGTTACTTACGAGCCGCGACCGTCAGGGAGCGCTGATC
>JBBQPD010000475.1:0-5397 GCA_038331535.1 Gemmatales bacterium
CCTCACAGACGACCGCGACAAGTGGCCCGCGCCCTTTGGCACCCCGCACGGCCCGGTATACAATTGGCAGCTACGTTTCTGACGGCCGAGGACCAGTGCCGGGTACTCGCCGAGGTGGATGCTCGCCCCTGGCGGGACGACCTCAAACGGCGCGTGCAGCACTATGGCTACAAGTATGACTACAAAGCCCGCTCGGTCGATCTTTCAATGTATGTCGGCCCGCTTCCACCATTCGCTCTTGACGTTGCCCAACGGTTGCTCAAGCAAGGCTTGGTCGAGGAAATGCCCGATCAACTCATCGTCAACGAGTACCAACTGGGCCAGGGGATCTCCGCTCACATCGACTGCCAACCCTGCTTCAAGAACACCATCGTCACCGTCAGCCTGGGATGGGCTTACGAGATGGACTTCCTCTCGGTTGCCACAGGAGAAGTCAAGCCCGCGCTGCTCGAACTGGGTAGTGCCTTGGTCATGCAGGGCCAGGCTCGTTATCAGTGGATGCACCGGATCAAAGCACGGATGAGAGATCGGGGGGTTAGCAGGGACCGGCGAGTATCGCTCACCTTCAGGAACGTCATCCTCGGCGACTGAAAGCGGCACAGAACTTAGTTCGAGTTTCGCAGATTTCGGCGTACGCAATGTGTAGAAAAAGATCGGCTTCCTTGAACGTCTCGGGTAGTTTGGGTGTATCAAGCATCCGAACCACTCGCCCCGCAAGGAAGCCGACCCATGCAGCTTACTCCGTCCTTCCTCGCCCTGCTACAAAACTTCGCCGGCGTTTTCACACGCCCCTCGTTCCGCCTGTTCGTCCTCATCCTGACCGGATGGTGCCTCACCTCACGGCATCGCTTCATCACCGAGTGCATCTTCACCGCCGGACAGGTCGGCATCGGACACTGGTCCTGCTACCACCGCTTCTTTTCCCATTACGCCTGGTCGCTCGACGGATTGTGCAAGGTCCTCGCTCGACTCCTGGTGCGCTGCTTCTGTCCCGAGGGTCCCCTCCTCCTGGCAGGCGACGACACCTTGTGCCGCAAGCGTGGGCTGAACCTGTTCGGGGCCGGCATGCATCACGACCCGCTGATGTCCAGCAAGGCTCTCAAGGTGTTTTCCTGGGGACACGACTGGGTGGTCCTGGCCTTGCTGATTCGTTTGCCCCGCTGGGCACCCACCAAGGTGTTTGCCCTGCCCATCGCCTTTCGCCTGTACCGCAACCGCCAAGGCGTGGCCAAGGGCAAGAAGGCCAAGAAGGACAAGGCCAAGGCGTGCGCCGGCAAGAAGCGCAAGTGGCGACGGCCGGCGAGCAACCATCGCACGCGGCCGGAATTACTGGTCGAACTGCTGCAGTTGGTGGCGCAATGGTTCCCCGACCGGCGCCTCCTCGTCTGTGCCGACAGCGCCTACGGCGGCCGCAGTGTGCTGAGCCATTTGCCGAGCAACGTCGATCTGATCAGTCAGGTCCATCCTCAAGGAGTTCTGTACGCGCCGGCGCCGGTGCCGCAGGGTGGCGCCGGCCGTCCCCGCAAGAAGGGCGAGCGGCTGGCCAACCTTGAGGGCTGGGCCAACGATCCCAAGAGCGTCTGGAGTGAGTGGGGGTTCGACCAGTACGGCCTGCATACGACGTTGCGGGTCAAGACGCAACAGGCCCTGTACTACAAGGCAGGCAAGGATCGGCTGCTGACGATCGTGCTGACGCGAGACAAGACGGGCAAGCGGCCGGACCATCGGTTCTACTGCACCCGGCTGGACGGGGATGCGCGGCAGATCCTGTCGGCCTACGCCAGTCGCTGGGCGTTGGAGGCGACGTTTGAAGGGGCCAAACAAGTGCTGGGTTTGGAAGACCCAGCCAACCGTCTGCCGCAGGCGGTGCAGCGGACGGCGCCGATGGCGTTGGTGTTGTACAGCCTGGTGGTCCTGTGGTTCGACGAGACGGGCCACGAGTTGCTGAAGTTTCCCGAGCGCCCGTGGTATCAGCGCAAGCGTGAGCCATCGATTCAGGACATGGTGACGACGTTGCGGCGGCAAAGTTGGCTGGAGAAATTCGCGGAGGTGTTACCGCCAGGCGGCCCTCACGATAATTGGCTGGCGGAAGTAGCGGAGTTGGCCGCTCGCGTCGGCTGAGAGCAGCAGCAGTGCTGGTCACGACCGGCAAAAGAGAGTAAAGAGGTCATGAACTGCCGCGCCGAAGCGAGGCGGGCTGGGACTTGTTGCCCCTACACGGCTCTTGGATAATCTGCGAAACTCGAACTAAGAGCGCTACGCCGCAAGCGGCAAGCACTTTCCCCGTCAACGGGGCGGTTCCTTGATCCCGCTGTTGGGACGCACGACACCCCCCAGCCCCAACGCTTCGGGATGACGCGCCAGTTTGTCGGCGAACACTTCGAGGTCCTTCAACGCTCGATCCAGTCGAGGAAGCAGACGGCCCACCATCAGCGCCGCATCGTCCACATGGTTGTAGAGAGCCGGATCTGCGATGAAGCGGCGCAGCGTGCCGTCGCTGCGGTCGATCACACGGAACAACTCGTTCACCTCGCCCATCACCTTGTTGAACCGCTCGATCCCTTCCGCAAGGTTCTTCAACATCCCCGACGTATCGGAACTGCCAGGCTTCGTTGCTCGGTTCAGCGTGTCAAACGTCTCGTCCACCTTCTTCATAGTGCCGCGACCCTGACGCAGAAACAGTTCCGTTTCGTCCGCGATGCTCGGCCCGCGCTCCGACGTCTTGTTCAGGTTGCGAAGAATCGTGGTCACGTTGTTGCGATTCTCGACATTGAACGTATCCGCCACGTTCGTCATCGCCCGGTCCGTGCTGGCGGTCGCCTTTTCGGTGTTGGTCACAATGTTGGCGAGTTTCTGCTCGTTCGACTCGATCAGCTTGTCGGCCCGCTCGCCAACGCTCCGCCAATTCCTCGCCGCCAGCTTGATCTCGCTCAGCGTGTCGCGGGCGAGTGGCATGGTCTCATTCGCTTCCTTGAGCAGCTTCCGCGCGTCAGGCACGGCCTCGTTGACGGACTTCGACAGGTTTTTCACTTCCTGCATCGTCTCGGTCGTCCCCTTGATCAGAGCGCGGACGTCGGGCATCGCGTCCGCCGCTCCCTTTAACACCTTGCGCGCATCCGGCACCGCGTCGTTGACGTCCTTGATGAGCTTCTGCAACGCGTTATTCGTGTCGCGCAGATCGGGGATGGCAGCGCGAGCGTCCTTCGCGAGGAGACGATATTCCTCCAGCGTCGTTTCGATCTTCGGCATCATCTTCTCGATGCGCTCAAGCGACTGTTGCATCCGGCTGAGTGAATCCTGCACCGGAGGCGGCGGGGCGACGGCGACGGCGACGGCGGCAGCGCCTTTGACCAGCGGTTTGACATTGGAGACAAGCTTGACGCCGGGACCCGGCGTCAGGTCGATCGAGGCTTCGTCGCCGAGAAAGGCGGGGATCCGCGTCGGCTCGTCGAGGGGTCCAATCTTCTCGCTCATGCCTCGCGGCGGCGTTGCCACCGTCACGTTCGGCGCAGCGGAAGTCTGGATGCGAGATGCCTCGCTGGAGCCGAAAAGGTTCGGCAGGTGATTAAAGAGGGAAAGCAGACCGAGGAGGGCGAGCGCTAGCAGCCCAACCAGGCCGAAGCGCATGCGCAGTTTCTTGCTGTCAGACATGGTGCTTTCTCCAGAGCGCCGGGCCGCAAACGGCGGGAAGCGGGCGTTCAGGCGCCCTTGTCGCCGTTGCGGCCCATCTCTTGCAAACGATCGCGAGCCTCGCCCTCGACGAACTGACGCACCCGTTCCTCGGTGCAGGCTCGCAACTGATCGGGCGTTCCATCGAACAGGACCTGCGGATCGCCCGGCCGCAAACGCGACAGCGGATAGAGCATCACGATGCGGTCCGCCACTTTCAGTACCGTCTTCATGTCGTGCGTCACGACGACGCTCGTGACCGGCCTCTGCCGCCGCGTTTGCAGGATCAACTCGTTGATCACATCTGTCATGATCGGATCGAGTCCCGTCGTCGGTTCGTCGTAAAGCATCACCTCCGGATCGAGGGCCAAGGCGCGCGCCAGTCCAACCCGCTTTTTCATGCCGCCCGACAGTTCGGCGGGCATCTTCTCCGCCGCCGACATCGGCAAACCCACCTCCGAGAGCCGCTGCCGGACTCGTTCGCGGATTTCGCTCTCTGGACGACCTCCCTGTGAACGCAACCCGAATGCCACGTTGTCGAAGACGTTCAGACTGTCGAAAAGGGCCGCTCCCTGAAACAGAAACCCGAAGCGCAAGCGCTGGCGCGTCAACTCGCGCTCGCGCAGATCGGTCAGCACCTTGTTGTCGAACAGTACCTTGCCCGACGACGGTCTCATTAGACCGATGAGCAGCTTCAGCAGCACAGTCTTGCCGCAGCCGCTCTCGCCGATGACGACAAGCGTCTGGCCGCGCGGCACGTCCAGGCTGACGTCGCGCAACACCGGCTGAGTGCCGAAACGCATCGACACCTGACGGATAACAAGCAACGGTTGTTCCGAGGGCGTGGCCATGTCTCGATTATACCAACCGCGAGAGCCGGCCGGAGGGCTGCTATTGCCGGTGTAATCGGCATCGTTGACGTGTTTGACGCCGTGTCGCGCTCAGCGGAGAGAGCCGCCGCGGTGGGGTTGTTACTTTTTTGCCAAACTTGCGGGGAGACGCCCTCACCAAGAAGGACGCCAGCCGTACAATACAGTTGGCATGAGAAGGAACAGAGATGCGGAAACTCAACAATCCCGCCGGATAAGGCGGGTTTCCACCTCCCGCGAGTGGAGACGTCCGTGAAGATCGCAGTCGTCTTCCCTACCAGTCCGAGAGGAGACATTGGCCGATGAATCAGAACTCGAAGGGGACGCGGCGATCCCACAAGGGATTGCGCCTCTGGACCCACGCTCAGGCGTTGGCGGCCCTTCCCTATGTGATGCCGGTTCTGTGCTCACTGCGCGAGAACTGGATCGAAATGCGTTCCCATCGCCTGCGGGCGCGGCGGCTGACCGAACGGCCGGGCCGGCCCGATCGAGGCTCCATGATCGCCCTTCACGAAGAACAGCAAGAGACGCACCGGTCCGCCATCGCGTACGCCGAAACGCAGAAAGAATTGCAGACCCTCGGCATCACCTGCGTCGATCCGCTTCGCGGTCAGGTGGTGTTCCCCTTCAAGCGCGAGAAGAAACTGGCCTGGTTCGTGTTCGAGCTGTTCGACGAGCAACCGCTGCGGTACTGGCGCTACCAGGACGACCCGATTGACGTGCGCCGTCCCCTCGCCAGCAACGAGGAAGACGTCTTCCCGGTCGTCTAGACCCGGCGAGGCGCGCCGCTGACGAGCCGCGACTACCTGACGAGCCGCGACCGCAAGGGAGCGGCTTCTTCCAACCGCTCCCTTGCGGT
>JBBQPD010000476.1:0-5391 GCA_038331535.1 Gemmatales bacterium
GACGGAGATGCGGTTGTGCGCCATGTTGGCATCGGGTGGGTATACCAACTCGTACTCCGCCGTCTCGCCTGAATCCAGGTCGCGGAGGCGGAGGACTGAGTTCATCGTGACCACGTCGGCCGGGACTTTTCCAGCCGGCACGACGCGCGCCCGGCCCAGCTCGCCAACGAGGGCCGCCAGGTAGTCCTCCCGTTCGCACGCGTCCCTCCGGGCCAAGGCGATGAGGGCT
Source organism: Gemmatales bacterium (assembly GCA_038331535.1). GTDB lineage: Bacteria > Planctomycetota > Planctomycetia > Gemmatales > Gemmataceae > JBBQPD01. Next base: position 230 of record JBBQPD010000476.1, read on the forward strand.
TCGAGGCGCTCGTGGTCCACGTCAGAAATGATGAGCGTCCGTTTCTTCACGATCTCGTCTCCTTCATTTTGGGGTTAATTTCGGTCATTCGATTTCTACAGTGTCAGGCGGTGTCAGCACGTGCAGCCTGCTCACCGGGAACTGGCTTCTTGCTCACAATTACGCGTTTCAATCCGCCACGGGTTGACCGGCGTAGCCGAGGGTCCAGGGCGGTGGGTCGCTTGCTGGAAAAGAATCCCACGATGCCAGATCGACAACGTCCCACGACGAGTGATCGGCAACGTCTTGCGGGGCGGCGGCACCTGCTTGCCTGCGAAATTCTTCCTGGACGCACTCCCGCACGTCTTGTGGGTTGGCAATCGATTGATGTGGAAAAAAAAAGATCATGATCCTGTCCTCCGTCATGGTTGAATTCATTTATCCAACAGTGTCATCAAATTCCCGCGAGCGCCATGCCAGGGGCAGGGCTTCGCGACGGGCGTCGGCGGGTCCGCCGGCGGTTGACGTGACGTTTCACGGCGAACCCAGCGCGAGTCGCAGTTGCAGAGAGGGCGGCGCGGATGTCTGTATCCACTCCGGTCACGACGACACGGCCGCGGGGAGGCAGGTCGATCAGGATTCGGCACTTCTTGCCCAGGCTGCCGCGCGGACCGTTCACGTCTCGGAGGTAGACCCGGACCATGCCGATGTGGCGGCTGAAACGGCCCATGGCCAGCCGGAGGCGCTGCCTGAGGTAAGTGCGCAGATCCTCGGTGACCTTTACGTTACGGCGTCGGATCTCTAATCGCATGACATTCTACTTTCTTGACAGCAGAACACTCATGAATTTGGGCGATACACCAGCACCGGCATGGAAGTTCCCCGGACCACACGGTCCGCAGTGCTGCCCCGGAACAGTCGGGACAAGCCACCGCGCCACCGCGTTGCCAACGCAATGACGTCCGCGTCGTGGACCTGTGCGGACTCGAGGATCGCCTGGGGAATCGGCCGCGCGTCGAGGACGATGCGAGGGTGAACCCGCGGCATTCGCCGTCCCAAGCGGTCCGCCAGGTGCGAAAGATAGGCCTGCGCCTCCGCCGCTCGATCGCCGAGGGGCCGCTGCACCGCAGTGTCGTCCCCGACGGAACCGTTCGCCTTCAAGGGAACCACGCGAAGCATCGTGTGGTCGGCATCTGTCAGGTTGCCTACTAGCGTCAACGCCGGCTCGATGACCTGCTCGGCAAATTTCGAACCGTCCAGCGGGATCAGGATCTTGCGCATGCGCGGGTCACCCGTGAGGTCGGCCGGCGCGTTGTAGCCTTGCACGAGCAGTAGTGGCACACACAGCTGCTGCATCAGCACATCTGCGACGCTTCCGTACCAAAGGCGTCCCAACAGGCCCCGGCGGTGGGTGGCCATTACGACAAGGTCCGCCCCAGCGCTCGCCGCTTCACCGAGTGATTCAACAACCTCTTGGCCCTGAACGAAGACCGGCGTCACCGGCACGGAGGTGACCTTGGCGAGACGCCGCACGAGGTCGTTCAGGTACACCTGCTGACGCCGACTGTTCCAGGCGTCCAGGCCAACGTCGTAATACAGCGTTTCAGGCCGGTGGGACGACTGCAGCGGGCAGTGAACGTGAACGAGCCGAACCTCGGCACCGGTCCTGCGGGCGATTCCTAGGGCGAACGGCAACGCGTGCTCCGCAAACAGTTCACCGTCCAGCGGAACGAGCACGGTACGGTAGCGGGACGGCGTTCGGCCCAGGCCGACTGCTTCGGTCGCGATTCGCAACTGATCCGCGATCTCGGGATGGCGACCCGCCGTGGGGCGCGCTCGGCGGGAATCACCACCAGCCGCCCGGCGAACAGACGCGCCGGCGGTGGACGGTCGGCCGTAGTACCTGATCCAGTTGGTTTGGCGCTCATGTTTCATTTCAAGCCTCCTTTTGGTTGACCGCTCGGCGATGGCCCATGAGTGGGCTCGGCGATTCGTTTTATGCCACCTCGATCTCGTTCCGCAGTATCGGTAAGTCGGACTCCGCCATTACCGCATGTTGGGCAAGCTGTTTGACGTAGTACGAACCGACACGCCCCATCAGGATGACACCGTCGCCTCGCCGCTTCAGGCGAAAGTCACGTAGGCGTCCGTTCAACTTCTGTTGGACGTGAGCATGGAGTCGGTTCAATTCTTCTTGCTGCGCCATGCCGTTCAGATCGCCCGCAGGTACTTGTCCCATTACTCCCCCTCCTTCTTTTCGATCACCACGAACGGACACCGGCCGGGGCCGTTCGGATTCTCCTTGATGCCGGCAAGGCATGAGCCAACGATTGAGCTTCTTTGTTCGCGATGCCATCGACCGCGGCCAAAGAGCCGGTGACGGCGCTGGCTTCGTCAGGCAAGAAGTCGGACGAAAGCCCTGCGCCGGACGACGGCGGCCTAACGGCCAGCACCCGGCAAGGCGCCTTGCGATTGATCTCTTCGGACACGCTGCTCGTCAACAGCCGCCAGAACCACGTTCGTTCACGGCTGCTCATCACGATCAAGTCGCAAGGCACTTCGCGAGCGACTCGCAAGATAGCGGCTGCCACATCTCCTTCTTCCAGTCGGTGTTCAACGCGCACATTGGCGTCAGCGGGCCTAAGGAGTTGCAGCCGACTCTCCCAAGCGCCGCGATACCCCGTCGGAAGGGGCGGCGTAGGCGCCATACCGAACGAGGAAATTCGCACCGGCTCCGCCACGTGCATCACGATCAGCAAGCTCCCGCAGTTCCCTGCCAGGCGGCAGGCCAGTTCAAAGGCCCGGCGTGCGGCTTCCGAGTAGTCGGTCGGATGCAGGATCACCCCTCGTCGGGAGTGGCCGGCATCGCCAGCCGGGAAGTACGGATTGTCTTGATTCCACTTCATCACCTTCCTCCTACGCCGAGAAAACTTGTTGCTGTATTCAGAGCCTGAGCGCTGGTGAAGGTATTGCTGCAATCCCTCGCCGGCGCTCGGCGGGCTTTGAAAACCCGAGATCATAGTTGTGACAAAGCACTGGACTGTCTGCGGTGTCCGGCGCGTCCTTGGCGGGCTCGGCTAGCCGCTGCCGACGGGTTGAACCGACTGCCGAAGCGGGAATCGTCTCGGCGTTAGAACCAGCGCGGACGGTTTTTTCTCCGGCCGGTGTTCGGCAGAAGCCAGAGTCGCCAGAACATCACAACTCAATACAACGCCGACGGGCCGCCGCTCTTTATTGACCACGACGACCGGACGGCGATTGGGGCCAAGGAGGGCCTCGGCGATTTGCGCGAGTCGGGTCTCCGGCGTCACCAGCAGAGGATCGCGCGTCATGTGCCGGCGTACATCGTCTCGCTGCGTTGTCTTCACGTCCACGACCTGCCAGTCGCACCAGACACAAGCCGGCGGCGCATCGCTTGTTTCGCTGGCCCGGCTTCGACCTGCAGCCCACCGGAGAATATCCGCTGCCGACAGCACGCCGACGCATCGCCCCGGAATGTCGGTGACGGGCGCCACACGAACCTTCTGCTCCAGAAGCAAGCGTGCGGCAGCCGCTACACTCATCCCGTCCGGGAGGACCAGGGCTGGCTGCCTCATCACGTTGACCGCGGTCAACCCCCGGAAGAACTTTTCTCGTCTCATGTTGATCTCCCCTGATACTTTCAAACAACCTTCAAACACGGTGAGTTCCAGCCGCCTCTTCAGCCCTCCGGTTGTCTACTCGTCGAGAAGACTGGAACGTCGGAGATTGCCTAGCACGTCGATAGCACTGATGACTCCAATGAGGACGCCGTCGCCGTCCACGACGAAGAGACGCCGCATTTTCATGTCCAACATCTTTTCGACCAGCTCGTCAGCGGGCATTTCAGTCCGGACACTGAAGACTCCGGGAGTCATGATGTCGTCCACCGTGAAGTGACTGCTCGGCTCGACACGCGGGCCGCCCTCGGTGCATGCGAGCTGTTCTGGGCTCGCGAGGAACTTCGGCGACTCCACGCGGCGCCCGCTCAATTGGCCCATGTGAATGAAGATGTCGGTACTGCTCACGACGCCGACAGGCCGGCCGGCCTCGTTTATCACCGGCGCCCCTCTGATCTGAGCCCCCGACTGGCGAGGAAGGTGGCGGCCTCGAAAACCGTCGCGCTTTGGCGTATCGAAACCGGATTCGGCGTCATGAAATCCTCGGCCTTCAGGGCGACGAACGTCAAGTGCGGGGCGAACATCGCTTGATCGAGCGTTTTCATGGCATTCCCTCCTTCATCGGTGGTCAGTTTGTCGGGCGCGGTGAAATACGGAACGGGCCGGTGCCGGATTCGCCCGCCATCCGGCGGGGTATCGGATTCCCGGTCCGTTCTGGAAACAATCCATAATTGATCGAGTTCGTGGACCTGCGTCGACGCGGTGTCAAATTTCCGCGACGGTGCCCGCTTCAAGACTTGTCGGCGGAGCGAATGCTGACCAACCTGGTCGCTCTCTCGGTCTTTCCTACTCAATGCATTTACTGTGCCATCCATTCCACGCCGCGGGCTGACCAGCCAGGGAATGGGGATTCTCTGGTAAAAGCGAGGGGAAAGCGGCCGAGGTAGGCACGGGCTGAAGCCGCCGACCCGGAGATTTGCGACCGGTCCCAGCATTCTCCAGACGAAGCGCCAAAGTATCGCCCAACTCCTGGTTGGAAATCGCTCAAGTGTCAGTCGCCAGGCGAGTACGAATCTCACGATGGGTGATGCGCGGAAAAGCAAGAAAGCAGCGTGAGCGGAAGATTGGCATATGAGTTAAGAAGGTGGAAGGGAGCAATTCACGGCGTAAGCGAGGGCGTTTTCTCGGGCTGCACCTCGACGTGGCGGGCGATGAGTAAGCCGCCTCGCCGCGTGTAAATAACGCGCACGCGGTCCCCGGGCTGGACCATCCGGAGCTTAACGCGCTCGCCGCGGAGGACGACGTCGCAGGTGGAAGGCACGTAGACGTTCACCAGCGCTCCCGCGACGATCGCGCCCAGTTCTCGGTTGACGGGATCGACGCGGTGAATGAGTGCCTCGGTCTCCACGACTGGTATATTGCGGTTCTGTCTTGGCATATCTCTGTTCGGTGAAAGAATGTGGCTCCCTCTTCCCTATGGCTACTCCTGTGCCAAAGCGAATAGCTGGCGCGTATTACGCGCCGACGTTTTTCTGCCCCGCGCCG
>JBBQPD010000477.1:0-5388 GCA_038331535.1 Gemmatales bacterium
CGCCAACTCGGCGACGACAACTTCGACGTGCGCGAGGCCGCGGACAAGGCGCTGATCGAGGCCGGCGGCCCAGCGATGGCGGCGGTGCGCGAGGCCACCCTGATCCAGGATGTCGAGGTGCGAGGGCGGGCTGCCAAGATCGCGCGGCAGATCGAGGCCAACGCCGCGAAGGTGATGCGAGATTTTGGCGCAGATGTCCAGACGCGCAAAGACGGCACCGTCTTCGTAGTCGATTTTCGCGAGAGCAAGGATTGTAAGCTCACGGACGCCGACCTGATTCAGCTGCTGGCACTGCCGACGCTGGAAACCCTTTCACTTCGGGGCACCAAAGTGTCGGATGAAGGATTGAAGTATGTGGGACGACGGACCAGTTTGACAGGACTAAATCTCGAAGGGACCCTGGTCAGTGACGACGGCTTAGCGCATTTGTCGGCCTTGATTCATCTACAAGGACTCGGCTTAGGACATACGAACATTAAAGGCTCTGGATTGGTGCATCTGAGGACTTTGCCGACTCTCGAATCTGTGGCACTCGCGGGTAATCGAATCTCTGACGCGGGGCTAAAGTTAGGCATCGTTGGGCTAAAAGGACTCAAATACTTTAGCCTGATAGATACGCAGGTAACCGAAAATGGTTTATCGCATCTAACGACATTGAAAAAATTAACTCGTCTCTGGCTCGAGGGAATGCACGTGACTCGGGCAGGCCTCCGGCATCTCGTGGCGCTGCCAAGTCTCAATGAACTAATTCTATTAAAGACGCAACTCACGGACGATGGCTGTAGTCAGCTGGCGCAACTGAAGGGGCTGCAAAGACTTCTTATTCTCGATGAACCGAAGGTAACATTGGATGGTCTAAAGAAACTACAGGATCTTCCAATGTTAAAACACTTGTCAATCAAAGGTGTAGAACTTACTGATACAGAAAGGAAGGAACTTTCCCAAGCACTACCAAAAACGTCCATCGACTGAGCAAGAAAACCTGGAATTACAACTTGTTAAGTGTCGTTGAAAAAGCGAACAGCCCATCACTTCAGCCGAAGGAGAACAAGTCCATGTCATTTTTTGAATCCCTCAAATGTCTGCTCGGAATGCGAGCTAGCCGCAAGACCGCGCGTCGCAGGACGGTGCGTCTGCAACTGGAAGTGCTGGAAGCTCGGTGCGTTCCGGCGACGAGTACCTGGGTGGGCGCCGCGATGACGGGCGCGGGTGATTGGTCGGACCCGACAAACAAAAATCTCTGGGCAGGTGCTGTACCAGTCGCCGCCGACACCGCTCTATTCAACCAAGTCGCTTCCGCACCACAGCTCTCGGGTCTGGTGACAATCGCCAACCTCAGCGCCCGGTCGGTAGAGTCCGCAGGCACCACGCCGTTCACCACGACGCTGGACCTCAATGGCAAGGCTCTCACCGTGAGCGGCTTAACCGCCGTGTTCGCGGTCGATACCAAAGGACCGGCCGTCCGTACGAACGTCCCGGATGCCGTCTTCACGCTTAATTCCGGGGGCGGCATGACATCGTTCAGCACGGATACGCTGAACGTGGGGTACGATGGCAAAACGATGGCAAAACGATGACGGTCGCCCCGATTCAGAACCGCGCCTTCCTGAACGTCGGCAACCATGTGACACTCAAGGCCACCGGCACAACGCAAGTGGGCGGTCAAACCAGCGGGGCCGTGACGGTACAAGCGGGCGGCAAGCTGACGGGAGCGGCACTCCTCATCGGCGGCGTCTCCTCGACGACCGCCCGCCCCGACTACCTGTCCGGCGTCACGGTGGATGGCACCGGCGCGACGGCGGAGTTCACGACCGCAGCCCTCGGCCAAGTGAACGGCTGGGATGGCGTCACCGGAGCGCAAACCACGACCACGACTTACTTGAAGATTCAGAACAACGGCCAGATGACCGTCGGGGCCGGGGCCGGAGCAACCACTTCATCACTCCGAATCGGCACGGCGTACCGTGGGGAAGCGAGTGTTCTGAGCGGCGGCCAGCTGACGACAGGCGGCTCGATCGCCGTCGGCGATCTTGGCACGGCGCGCGGCACGGGCAGCCTTCTCGTCTCGGGCGCCGGCTCGAAGGTCACCACGACTACCGGCGATGTCTCGGTCGGGTTAGGAACTGGCGCGGGGACATTCCAAGTTCAGGCCGGCGCTACCGCGGACGTCGCCGGCAAGCTAATCGTAGGTGGCACGGGCACCATGACTGTCGGGGCCACGGTTACCAGCACCGGACAGTTCCTCGTCCTCACAGGCGGCAAAACCACGATCGGCGCGACCGGCACGATCAACGCCAACGGCGGCGGGAATAATAGCGGGACCATTACCATCGGTGGGGGCGGGAAAATCAAGGCGGGGGCGTTCGGCGCGGGACAGTTTACCAACGAGGGCTTCATGAAAGGCGCGCCGCCCGAAGATTCGAGCCTGCTGGAAGTCGATGGCGACTTCACGCAAACGACGGCTGGTGAACTCGACATTCGACTCTCCAACGCCACCGGGATCGCGGCTTCCGACGATCTTTTCGCCGCCGCCGGCGGCGGCATGGCCGGGAACGTGGCGCTCGACGGTAGCCTGAACGTCTCGTCCAACTACACCCCCACGCCCTGGCTGCTTAACGGCACTCCGGGCGATTCCTTCACGATTGTGAGCGCCGACGGCACTGTTACCGGGCGTTTCGATCCGGTCACGGGGTTGACTCTGCCGGACCTGACCGTCCTCAATCAATCCGCCCCGTCCGGGACGGGATATCGCTGGAACGTCATCTACGAGACGCACGACGTAAAACTGCGCGTCGAACAGTATGTCCTGACCACGGTTACACTCACCTCGTCCGCGCCCACGTCGTACTACGGCCAGTCCGTCACCTTCACGGCCACGGTCAGCGGCAGCCCGACTTCAGGCGCGGTCACCTTCTTGGACGGCACCACGACCCTGGGTACGGGTTACCTCATGGGCGGCACCGCCACCTTCAGCAGCAGTTCCCTGGCCATTGGCAGCCACTCGATCACCGCGAAGTTCGGCGGCGATGCCACCCACGGGGCCAGCACTTCCGCCCCGCTGACCCAGGTCGTGCAAGCGGTGGCCACGACCACAACGGTGTCGTCGTCCGCGTCCGCGACCTACTGGGGGGATACCGTCACGTTCACCGCCTCAGTCAATGGCACGACGGGAACGCCTGCCGGCGGCACCATCGAATTCAGAGACAGCGGCGTCCTGCTCAGTAGCGTCGCGGCGTCCTACGGCTCCGCCTCGTACAGCACGTCCAGCCTCGGTCTCGGCAGCCATTCCATCACTGCTACTTACGTCGCCGATCCCAACGACCCGACCTATGCGGGAAGTGCCTCCGCGGCGGTCGCTGTTGCCGTCGGGCAGGCGGCCACGACCACCTCGATGAGTGCGTATGTGGACCCGTCCCCGTCCCAGAGTTATGCGAGCTTGTCCGCCTCCGTCTCCAGCATGGCCGGCACGCCGAGCGGCACCATGACCTTTGAAGACAACGGCGTCATCCTGGGCACCGTCACGCTGGACGACTGGGGCTACGCGTCCTTCTTCGTGGACAACCTCGCCTCGGGCAGCCACGTCTTCACGGCCTTCTACACGCCGAACAGCCTGCGCTACAGTGCCAGCAACTCGTAGCCATACGCCTAACACGCGCTATTCCCTCGGCACGAAAACGGGGTTACGCTTCAAGGAACAACGCCCGCGGCCGCGCACGCAGTAAGCGGGAACAACGCCCCGCTTACTGCGTGCTCTTGAATGCGCCCCTTTCACCTTCTTGGAATAAGATTACCATTGAAGCAGACCGTGCGACATGGTCTACTCATAAAGGATGGAGTTTCCGTTCAGGGGGGCATGACATGTTTCGACTCGATCTCGGAAGCGTGCCGCGGGCGCACGCGGGCCTGCATCGCCGTAGTTTCCTGCAACTCGGCGTCGCCGGCATGGCCAGCCTCGGTCTGCCGCGGCTGCTGCAAGCGAAGGAGCAATCGAGCACCGTCAGCGGCGGGTCGAAGAACACTTCCGTCATCCTGATCTGGCTCGACGGCGGCCCCGGCCACATGGACATGTACGACATGAAGCCGGATGCGCCGGCCGAATACCGCGGACTCTGGAAGCCGATCCGTACCGCGGTGCCGGGCTTCGACATCAGCGAGCTGTATCCGAAGCAGGCGAAGATCACCCAGAAGTTCTCCATCGTCCGTTCGCTGCACCACGACACCGGCGACCATTTCGCCGGCGGCCATCGGATGCTGACGACGAAAGACATGGGCGTCAGCGGCGCCAATAACATGGGCAAGTTCCCCGGCATCGGCGCCATCGTCGCCAAGGAGCTTGGCGCGCGGCAGAAGGGGATGCCGGGTTATGTCGGCCTGCCAAACGTCCACAGCATCGGCCTCAACCCCGGCTATCACGGTGCGAACTTCCTCGGAGCACAGTACAACCCGATGCAGGCGGGCGACCCCAATACGCCGAACTTCTCCCTCCAGAATCTGAACCTCGCCACGGGGCTGACGCTGCCGCGCATGGAGGATCGCCGGGCGCTGCTGGCCCACTTCGACGTGGCCCGCAAGCAGCTCGACGGCCTGGCCGAGACGAAGGCGATGGACCGGTTCTCGCGCGAGGCCTACGAGTTCATCACCGGCCCGAAGGCGCGGCGGGCGTTCGACGTTCACCTGGAAGACCCACGGCTGCGCGACCACTACGGCCGCAATTCCTGGGGCCAATCGACGCTGCTGGCCCGGCGCCTGGTCGAGGCCGGCTCGACGTTCGTGACCGTGGTGTGCAGCGGCTGGGACCATCACTGGGATCTGAAGAAGGGCTACGAGAATTATCTGCCGCAGGTTGACAGCTTGGTGAGCGCCCTGTTCGAGGATCTGTCGGAACGCGGCCTGCTGGAGACGACGCTGGTGGTATTGTGCGGCGAGTTCAGCCGGACGCCGAAGATGAACGACGGCGGCAACGGCGGCGCGCCGATGAGCATGGGCACGCCAGGCCGCGACCACTGGGGCGACTCGATGTTCTGCCTGATGGGCGGCGGCGGCGTCAAGGGCGGCCAGCTAATCGGCTCGACCGACAAGCTCGGCCAGCGCCCGCACACGCGGCCGGTGAAGCCGTCGAACATCCACGCGACGATCTACAAGGTGCTGGGCATCGACCCGAAATTGCAGGTACTCGACCCCAGCGGCCGGCCGGTGTCGGTGCTGGACGACCCGGAAGCGATTGACGAGCTGCTGTGAGATTTATTTCGCCGCAAGCTGCTAGGGCAGGGCGTCGTGTGACGTGCTCCCCTAGCGGACTGATCCCTATTACGGCACAGTATTATTCACGAGCCGCGACCGTCAGGGAGCGCTGGCAGAAACGCTCCCTGACGGTCGCGGCTCGTAAGC
>JBBQPD010000478.1:0-5387 GCA_038331535.1 Gemmatales bacterium
TTCATGATCAGTATACACTTACGTTGAAAAGCATGTCCGCCAAGTGTGGCGGACATGCGCGCGTGGTGGCGGAGGTACTTGCGTCATCCAGACTGCGAAACAGAGTTTCGCGGAGGGCGTGCCCAAACAGGAGTTTGGGCACGAGGGGGACGAGGGGGAAAGCTGGTCGTGGGGGGATTTTCCTTCCTATCGAAGCGTCACGGGCCTGGCCGGCTCGCCCTGCTTTAATTCATAGGCGCGGTCCACCTCCAAATCGGTCCAGACCTGCGGCGGTCCGGCATCTTTACCGGGCCAGCGCACGCTCACGCGCTCGACTCGCAACGCGCCTCCCAGTCCCACCGTCACCGGCAGTTCGCTCTGGCTGAGATAGCCGCGCGCTCCCGTTACCTGCCGCCGCAAGACCAGGTCGCCGGCTTCGATGGTGATCTGTGCCCCGATCGCGCTGCGGTTCGACTTCTTGCCGTCACCCGCCAGAGTCAGGCGGACCCAGTGGTTATTCAGGTCGTTGTCGTTGCGCAGCAACCGGGCCGGGCCGTTGTTCTCCGTCAGCACCACGTCGAGCTTGCCGTCGCCGTTGAAATCGAGGAAGGCACAACCACGGCCGACCAGCGGCTTGAAGAGGTCGGGGCCGGCGCCGGTCTCCGTGACCGGCTCGAAACGACGCTTCTCCTGGCCGGTGTTCCAGTACAGTTGCACCGGTTGCGCGAACTTCTGACCCGATTGCAGACGGTCGATCTCCGGCTCGAGATGGCCGTTGCAGGTGAGCAGGTCGAGCCGGCCGTCGAGGTCGTAGTCGAAGAAGAAGACGCCGAACTTGAGCAGCCTTTGACTGGGACCGGCCAGCCCGACCGCGAGCGCCGTGTCGGAGAACAACAGTTTTTTGGGATTATCCAGCGCCAGGAAGGTGTCCGGCTCGTTGGCGAAATTGGCGATCAGCAGGGCGTTCTTGCCAGGCCGGTACTCGCCCCAGTCGATGCCCATCGCCCCGCGCGCCGAGGGGCCGCCCGCGTAGGCGACGTTGGCCGTCAGCCCCTTCTCCTCGAACCGGCGCCCGCCCTTGCCGTCGGAAACGTTGTGGAAAAAGAAGTTGCGCACGGTGTCATTCGCCACGACGATGTCCGGCCAGCCGTCCTCATCCGCGTCGCAGACGATCACGCCGAGCGACTTGCCGATAGGACGAGCGCGGTCGAAGAGCTGAATTCCCGCCTCCGCGGACACATCCTGGAAACGCTTGCCGTCCACGTTGCGGTAGAGTACGCACTGCGCGCCCTCGAACTGCGTCGGCGGCAGATAGGCACGGCCGCCGGTCGGCGCAGCGTCGATGGATAAGTCTTCGGCCGGCGACCAGGAAACGTAGTGGCAAACGAACAGGTCGAGCCGGCCGTCGCCGTCGTAATCGAGGAAGGTAGCCGACGAGGCGAAGGAGATCGGCGCGCGGCGGCTGGAGAAGTCCTTGCGGCTCGCTGTCGCCGGCCAGTCGCCGGGACCGCCGACGCCGGCTTCTTGGGTCACGTCCACGAAGCGGCGCCGGCCGCCCTCGCCCTCGACATTGTGAAACAACCGGCAACCGCCGACGCCGCTGACGAACAGGTCGGGGTAGCCGTCGTTGTCGAAGTCGCCGACCGCGACGCCCATGCCGTACATCGTAACCGCCAGCCCGGCTCGCTCGGTCGCGTCCTCGAAGGTGCCGTCGCCCTTGTTTCGGTACAGGGCCAGGCACGGCGCCTTCGCGGGGCCGGGGTCTCCGGGCCAGGGGCAGCCGTTGACGAAGAGCAGATCCTGGCGGCCGTCGCCATCGTAATCGAGGACGGCGACGCCGCTACCCAACGTCTCCGGCAGCAGCTTCTGCCCCGTGGCGCCGTTGTAATGGCGGAAGTGGATGCCGGCGGCCTCCGTGACCTCGCTGAACCGAACCGGCGGAACGAGAATGGCGACGTCCGCAGGATCGGAAGAGCCGCCCGTCGGCCACAACCGATCGCGCAGGAAGAACACGGCGAGCGCGAGGGTGGAGACGGCGGTCAGAGACCACAACGCGGCGCGACGGGTCATGGTGCTCGTATCCGGGGTTCGAGCGGCTATTGACCTTGAGGTCGTCAGCCGCATGTCACAAGTCCATCCGCTCGTGCCTCGGTGACGCCAGGAAACGAGAAATAGCTGATAGCTGATAGCTGTCAGCTATCAGCTTTTACCTTCAAATGGTCGGCGGCCATAGGATGCGGACAACCTGAGGGTCAATAGACGCGCTATTTCGCCAGCATTTCATCCAGCCGCCGCCTGGACCGATCCGCGCGTCGGTCAGAATAGCAGCCAGCATCTCGTAGAATTCGTCGCTGTTCCGGTCTTCCGCCGTGCGGGCAGGCGGCGCGGCGCGCTCGCCTGCATGGCCGGCCGTGAAGGAGCCGGCCACGATCAGGGCTGCGGCGAGGGACTGGCGCATCGGTTCTTCTCCATCCATCAATCGTCCCAGGGATATGGTATTCACGAGCCGCGACCGTCAGGGAGCGCTTCTGCCAGCGCTCCCTGACGGTCGCGGCTCGTGAGAGTCTTTCGCGCCGAGGTAATACTATCATGTTCGCCGCGCGATGGATGCTGCCGTTTGACTTTCGCCGCCAGGCCGCTTACCTTCCCTGACAGGGAGGCCGCCGATGCCGCACGTCCCGGAGTCCATCTTTTCTCGTCGCGACTGGCTGCGCCTCGGCGGACTCGGCCTGTCGCTGCCGGGCTTGTTGCGCGCCGCCGAAAACGCACCCGCGAAAGGCAGCGCCCGCTCCTGTGTCCTGTTCCTCTTGCACGGCGGGCCGAGTCAGCTCGACACCTGGGACATGAAACCGGACGCGCCCGACGACATCCGCGGCGAGTTCAAGCCGGCGGCGACGAGCGTCCCCGGTATTCGCATTTGCGAGCACCTACCTGGACTCGCCGCACGGGCGCACCGCTTCTCAATCGTGCGCTCGATGACGCACACGGCGATCAACCACAACACGGCAACCTACACCGTCACCACCGGCCATCCGCCGCTGCGCGACCTCATCGCCTTCACACCCACCGAGAATGATTTCCCGCACCTCGGCGCCCAGGTCGCGTTTGGCAAGCCAACACGGCGCAACGTGCCGTCCGCCGTGTCGTTGCCCGACCCGGTGACCGACGGGCCGTATACCACCCCCGGTCAAAATGGCGGCTTCCTCGGCGCCGGTCCGGCTCCCTTTCGCGTCCTCGGCGATCCGAACGATCCCGACTTCCGCATCGACGGCCTCGCCGACGAACCGGAGCGGCTCGCCGACCGCGCGGCCCTCCTCAAGCGCCTGGAGCTTGTCCCGGGCACTCCGGCGTTGCCTCCGAGCGCCGAAGGATTCGAGCGCCACCGGCAGCGGGCGCTGGCGCTGCTGACCTCGGACGAGACGCGGCGCGCCTTCGACATCGGCCGCGAGCCGGGGCGGGTGCGCGAGCGTTACGGCCGGCACAAGTATGGGCAGAGTTTGCTGCTGGCCCGTCGTCTCGTCGAGGCCGGCGTGCGCCTGGTGACGGTCTACTGGGGCGGCAAGGTGAACAACCCGAACCCGCACTGGGACACGCACTTCAACAATAACCGCCGGCTGAAGGAGGAATTGCTGCCGCCGTTCGACCAGTGCTTCTCGGCCTTCCTCGACGACCTGCACGCCCGCGGCTTGCTGGAGACGACGTTGGTGCTGGCGATGGGCGAGTTCGGGCGCACGCCGCGTTTCGGCCAGTTCACGGGCAACGGCGTCGATGCGACCGGCCGCGACCACTGGGCCGCGTGCTATTCCATCCTGGTCGCCGGCGGCAAGGCGCCGGGCGGCCGCGTGCTGGGCAAGTCCGACCGCTTCGCCGCCTACCCCGCGGCCGACCCGTACGCTCCGGAGGACGTGCAGGCCACGGTGCTACACACCCTGGGCGTGGACCCGGAGATCCAGGTGCGCGACGGCTTCGGCCGCGACGTGCCGCTCAGCACAGGCAAGGTTCGGACGGAACTGTTTGGGATCGAGACGTGAAGATTGTTTGTTGGCCCTTCTATTCACGCTCGATGAGGCGGTCTGTTCCTTCCGTACCCCGAAGGGGTTGTATCTCGTAGCCGGGGGTCGCCGCAGGCGCACCCCCGGCGTTACTTACAGCACGCATTTCCCGGATGAGCCAGAAATAGCCTCCGGTTGATGTGGCTTCCGCTTGTCCGCCGCGCCGCACCGTTGCTACACTGATCCCGGTAGCCCCCGGTGCGTCAGAGGACGGTTTGATGCTCGCACTCCCGACGGTCGATGGCCAGACGTCCGCGCGGCGGTTGCCGTCCTGGCTGAAGCGAAAGCTGCCGCACGGCAACGGCAATTTTTACACGCAGCACCTGCTCGACGAGCTGCGCCTCGAAACCGTCTGCGAGAACGCCCGCTGTCCGAATCGGCCAGAATGCTATTCACGCCGCACCGCCACGTTCATGATCCTCGGCAACGTCTGCACGCGCCCCTGTGGCTTCTGCTCGGTGCCGAAAGGCGAACCACTCGCCCTGGAAGACGACGAACCGGCGCGCGTCGCCGAGGCGGCCCATCGCCTCGGACTCAAACACGTTGTCATCACGTCGGTGACGCGCGACGATCTGCCCGACGGCGGCGCCGACCACTTCCGCCGCTGTGTCCTGGCCGTGCGCGAGCGCACCGGCGCCGCCGTCGAAGTGCTGACGCCCGACTTCCTCGGCGACCTGGCCGCCGTGGATGTGGTCATGTCGGCCGCGCCGGAAGTCTTCAACCACAACATGGAGACGGTGCCGCGCCTCTATAAGAAGGTGCGCGGCCGGGCCGGTTATCAGCGCAGTCTCGACGTCTTGGCCCACGTCAAACACCGTTATTCGCGGGCGGTGACGAAGAGCGGGCTGATGCTCGGCCTCGGCGAGACGACCGAGGAACTGTTCGACGTGCTGGCTGACCTGCGCGCGATTCGCTGCGACACGCTGACGCTGGGGCAGTACCTGGCGCCGACGCTCAAACACGTTCCAGTCGCGCGCTATGTGCCGCCGGAGGAGTTCGAGCGGCTCGCGGAACTGGCGCGGACGCTGGGCTTCGCGAAGGTGGTCGCGGGGCCGTTCGTGCGCTCGAGTTATCATGCCGACGAGATGGTGACGAACTGATCGCCGCTTGCGGCTTCGCTGTGGCCGCCGCTACGCCGAACGCGGCCGGTAGCGTGTCATGCCCCGTGCCGCGTTCATCGTGCTGGACGGCCTCGACGGCACCGGGAAATCGACCCAGTGCCGATTGCTCGCCGACCGCCTCCGCGCTGCGGGACGGGAGGTCGTCACCTGCGTCGATCCCGGCGGGACGGAACTCGGCGCCCAACTCCGCGAGCTGCTGCTACACCACCGCGGCGACATCGCCCCCGCGTGTGAG
>JBBQPD010000479.1:0-5369 GCA_038331535.1 Gemmatales bacterium
CCCTCCCCGGAGCAGACGGAAGACACAGCGGCCGCGCCGGGCATCTTTACGCCGGAAACCGCCGCCCCCACCAAGCCGAAGCGCGAGCTTAAGGCCAAGGCTCCTGCCGAACCGAAGGAGAAGAAAGTGTCGGCCCTCGACGCCGCCGCCCGCGTACTGGCCGAGGCGGGCCAGGCCATGACCTGCAAGGAGATGGTCGAGGTGATGGCGGCCAAGGGCTACTGGACCAGTCCCGGCGGCAAGACGCCTGACGCCACGTTGTACAGCGCTATAACGCGCGAGCTCGATATCAAGGGCGAGCAGTCGCGCTTCGTCAAGGCGGCGCCGGGCCGCTTCTCCCTGCGGACCGCGCCGACCGCATCGGGTACCTGACGAGTCCCCGCCGCAACGGCGCTCGAGTATGATCCCGTCTATCACGAGGTTCCGCACGAGGGGCCTCGTAACGTTGATTGGGGGATGGACCGGGATCATCGCGCCGGCCGCGACGTGGGCCAACGTGGGCGAACCGTCGCCCGGCCAAGCTCGCCGCGGCCCCGGTGGCAGGGGGCGATCGTATGCTAATCGTTGTAGACGAAATTGGGCACTTTCACGACAACTTTACCTTCCGACGTGTCCCTAAGTTCCACCGCCGTTCTCTACGTCGGTCGATGGGACCGGAGCAGGTTGCGAAGGACTGAAGCGGTGAACGCGCGGCGATTGCGTTCGGCTTCGTGAGCTCAGGGACTGCACGTAGTTGGGTGCGACACGGAGTTTTTCTTCCTTCCACCGGCGGCTGCCGCGCGGCGAGATGCCAGGATTGCTTCTCCGGGAATGACGGTCACGCACTCTTCCGGTCTTAGCTGGCCCATGCTCCACAGCCGACGCTCAACCATCTTCAAGAAAAGACTCTCGAGCGATACCTGCACTTCCCGCCCTTCGATGATACCCAGGGCTCGGGCAATCGCTTCCAGGGTTGAAAGGTTCCGCACATGAGGAGAACGTCGAAGCCGATAACATGACGGCGCACCGACAGGTAGCTTCACGTTCAGAATGCCGGCAAGCCCGCTCTCACGATAAAGAGCTTTTTTTGCCTGGTTCCAGGTCCCGTCAGGCACGACGAGGGTCACGGGCCGAGGTTGACTCGCCAGCCATTCAGGCGTCAATTCCACAGCTTCATGACTCGGAAACAAGAGATACGCATTCTTGAGCAGCGCCGCCTCGGCTGGGCGGGGTTCTTGCTCTCGGGCTCCTCGCAAACGAATTTCACTGTTGGGCAGCGCCAGGCAAGCAAGCCATCCTGTGTTAGTTGCTCGCAACCTTTCCCGCCGATGCATGTAAAGCGTCACACGGGTGTCGAGGATCAGCGGCACGATGTCGCCGCACAGGCAAAGCGGGCGGTAGATCCGGCAACGTGCACACCTGTCGGTCGACTGATATCGCGGCGGCATCATGTCCTGCTTGTCTTGTTTCTTCTTGTCACGATTCCTAGAGGCGACATTGTATCGCAACGTCACGAGGCTTGCACAGGTTGGCACCATCGCCCTGGGATGGCACGTCGGGATCTTCTGGGCAAGTTCAAGCCGTGGGCCGCCGCGACGCCGCGACGAAGCAGTACGTGCTGACGAATGCTTGCGCGATTCGATCCGACACACCAAGCCACCTGGCAATCGATGGTGCGTCGGACGATGGGACCAGAGAGCGCAACATCGCGAGCCAGATTGCATTCGGTGCGGCGGTCCTCAGCGCGCAGCGGACTTCAGCTTGCGCGCGGATGTCGATCCCACCGAGGCGCGCAACAATCTTGCTCCGTTCATTTCGGATGCCCGCCGTTCCTCCTGGCAACGAAGGCGAGAGCCGGTCGCACCCAGGCAAACTTTCCGCCCTCCCAGCGGGGCTCTGCGGGCGGTCACGCCTCGGTCACGGGGGTCTTGGGTCAGCGCGACTTCCATGCCAGCGGGAACGCGGGGACGTTCTGCCGGCCGACCTTCGGCACCTCCGCGCCAGCCGGCAGCGCCCCGATATCCGGCCGCGCCGAGTCCTTCGGCCGCAGCGGGTCTTCCAGCTCCCTGGGCAGCACGACGCCCTTGGCCGCCGCGGGCGAATCCTTCTTCAGCCGGTAGTCGGCCGGCTTCGCCGGATCGGCGGCGAACTCCACGAATCGCGGGTCGCCCACGAGGTCGTTCGCGGCCCAGCCGGCGGGATAGGCCTTCTTGTTCGCCGCCGAGGCCGCGCAGCCGCGAACGGCGTCCAGGAACCGGTCGGGCTCCTTCGCGTCGGGCAGCGGGCACCAGTGCAGGTTGCCGTCCAGAACCATGTCGTGCCCCTTCGGGGCGTTGGCCACGTCCAGGGGCGGGTAGTTATTCAGGTACACGCACAGGTTGTTGAACACCCGCCGCTTCGTGCGCTCGGTCGTGTTCGCCCAGGTGCGGTGCGCGAACGAGTTGCCCAGCGCGTTACTGACGAACGTGTTCTGGTAGAACGCCAGCGACTCCATCCCGAGCAATTCTCTGCCGTGCGTGAGGAAGACGTGGTACGAGGCCACCTTCCCTTTCTTGTCCTTCGGGCCGGGCCGATCGACGTTCACCCCGGCGCGCAGATCGACGATGTTACGGTAGACGTAGACGTCCCCGGTCGGCCCGCCGGTGCTGTTGCAGCTGAACGCCATCAGGCAGCGCGTGATCACGTTCTGGTAGACGTGGATGCCGTCGTTGAAGTGCGGCGAGGGGGCGCTGAGATAGATGCCGTCGTCCTGGATGGAATCGACCCGGTTGTGATGGAAGCGGATGTTCCGCCCGCTGAGGTAGACGCCATCGTGGCCGTCGGTGAAGTCGCAGTGGGAGATGTCCCAGTCGTGGTTGTACGGGTAGTGGAAGACCTCGAACTCGTAGCTGCCCTCGGTGACCAGCAGGGCGTGCGTCGGCATGCGCGCGATGTTGCGGGCGTTCTCGGTGCCCTTGGTGCGCAGGAACGGGTCGTAGCCCGAGGGCGTGTAAGTGTACAGGCCGTTCTCGCTACGCCAGCCCCA
This sequence comes from Gemmatales bacterium, assembly GCA_038331535.1. Lineage (GTDB taxonomy): Bacteria > Planctomycetota > Planctomycetia > Gemmatales > Gemmataceae > JBBQPD01. The sequence continues at coordinate 3,005 of JBBQPD010000479.1, forward strand.
CGGCGGGATCATGCCGTGGACGCCGCAGCGCGTCATCTTCAGCGGCCCGGTGCCTCGGGCGCGGACGGCGTAGCTGCCGCCGTAGATCGTCACGTTTTCGAACTCCAGGCCTACCCCCGTCTGTAGCACGACGGTGTTGAAGCCGCCCCCCAGGATGACCAGGTCCAGGAAGCGGACGTGCATGGCGCGATCGACGAACAGCGGGACCGAGTTGAACGGGGCGATGACCAGCGGCAACTTGCGCGGGTCGGTCTCGCCGCGGTAGTTCGGCACCGACGGGTTCTCGAGGTTGGTGTGCGCCAGCCGGCAGTGGATGTGCCCCGTCGCGGCGTCGTACCACAGCCCCGGCCCGCAGTACACCGGCAGGACCATCTGCTTCTTGTCCGGGTCGTCGATCCACAGCTCGTTCTTCGCGCGCAGGTCGGCGGCGTGCCAGTACGTCTGCAGGCCGACGCGCGAGTCGCCGAACACCCCGACGACGTCCCGGATGTTCCTGTACGCTTTCGCCGAGCGGTACTCGCCGGGGGCACCGCCCTTTACGGCGACCCAGGACTTGGCGGCGTCGGCGCGGAACTCGGGGATGCCGCCGTCGATGACCGCCTGCTCGCCGGGGAACGCGCGTATTGTGACGGGCTTGTCTTCGGTGCCGGCGACGGCGCAGTAGACGTTCTCGGCGTAGGTGCCGCCGCGCAGATAGAGCGTGTCGCCGGCGGAGAGTCGCCGCAGGGCGTGGTTGACGGTCTTCCAGGGCGCCTTCTCTGAGCCGTCTTTCGTGTCGTCGCCCCTGGCGGCGTCCACGAAGAAGGCGGGACTCTTGTCGCGCGGCCGGTCGGCCGGCTCGGGCGGCGGGCGGAGCGGCGGGTGCGAGAGGGGCTTCTCCGTCTGGCTTCGCACCAGGACGAACACCGACAGCACCAGTACCACCGGCGCGACACAGAGGAGCGGAAAAGTTCGCTTCATGATGACCTCGCTGGCGGGCATGCTGCCGCGGGGCGCGGCAGGCACCCCCCGATCATCTTACCTGAACCAGTTCCGTCGGTCAGCCCCTTGACGCCGAGGCTGCTCTCGAGCGCTTCGGTCCGATACACCGAAGTCTGTTCGCAGCGTCGGTCGATGTGACCGACGCGCGCAGCGAGGACGGCTACGCCCTGCCTTCCCGCTTGCCGCTGCTGCAACCCGCCAGGACCTGGAGGGCCGAGCCATCGGTACCCCGGGGCCGGCGCCAATGACCAGGTGGGGCGTCATTTCTGGCCGACCACCTGCAGGGACTTCGAGGCGTCCCAGTTCAGGATCGTGTCCCCGTCAACGCAGGTCAGGCGTTTGCCGTCGGGGCTGAAGTCGGCTGCTGCGACTATTTGCTGGCCTCGACTTTCAAGTCCCCGAACTCGACGGTAAAGGGAGTGTCCGAGGTGTTGAGTGCGGCGACGCCGATGTGGATCTGCCTGTCTTGCTGGCGAACTGCCCGCGCTTAACGCTTGAGGGCCGCTTGAGCGCTCCGCGTGACCAGCGCGCCTGGCGCGCCGTCGGCGAGCGCCTGCAGGCCTTGCCGGGCCTGGGGAGTGCCAATGAGTTCCAGGACCTCCACGGCGCGATATGCTCGCAAGCGCTCGCCTTCAAGGACCGTACCCGTCACTTTGCGGCGAAGGTCTTCCAGGCGCCGCTTCGTTTCGAGTGGCAGGTTGGCGGCGAGGGCCTTGTCAAGGACGGGGACAACCTGTTCGCCCATCTCGAACAGTTCGGCACCGGCCTGCTGGCGCGTCTTGAAGTCGTTGCTGTCCAGCGCGGCGATCAACTCCGCGCAGCGCTTGCCGTCCAGCGGTGCCGCCGGTTTGAGCCGTTCCTTGAGGAAAGCGACGGCCTCCTCGGGCGCAGCGCAGAGGTCGGACATTGCGGCAAACGCCCGGGCGGAATCGTCGGTGCGCAGCGCCGCCCAGCACGCCTCGCGCTCGGCCCTGGTCAGCGCCCTGCCGGCCGGCACCGGGCGCTTCACGCGGGTCAGGTCCCAAAGCAGGGCGGTGGTATCGGCGCTGGCGGAGGCCAGGGTCTTGCCGTCGGGGGCCAGCGCCAGGCTGTTGATGGCCCCGCTGTGTCCCGTTAATGCCGCCAGTTCCTTGCCGCTGGCCACGTCCCAGACATGAACGACCCTATCGAGGGAGGCGTGCAGTAGCGTCCGGCCGTCCTTGCCAAAGACGACGCGCGTTTCAAGGACTGATGTCGGGCTCCAGCCGGCCTTCTTGCCGGTGAAGCGGGTGCCGTAGGTGCGGCGCACCCGGCCGCTCGCCAGTTCGTACAGGGTCACGGTGCCGTCGTTCTGGTCGAGGGCCACGCACCGGCCGTCGGGCGAAAACGCGCCGTGGATCCCGAA
>JBBQPD010000480.1:0-5356 GCA_038331535.1 Gemmatales bacterium
GAATCCCGTGGAAAGTATTCTCGTCAAGCACATCGAAAAAACACCAGGAGTGTGTGGCGGCAGGGCGTGTATCACCGGGCATCGGGTTCGGGTTGTGGATATCGTGACCTGGCACGAAAAGCGCGGCTACTGCCCCGATGAGATCGTCGCGTTGTTTCCTGGCATCACCCTGGCCGACGTTTACGCCGCCTTGGCCTACTACTTCGACAACCGGGAAGAGGATCGAGGACGACCTTCGCCAGTCGGACAAGACGGCGATGTGGCTGAAAGCGAACATTCCTTCCAAAATCCCCGCCGAACTTCGGGAGAAGCACGGTGGCTGAACCATTACTCTTTTTCATGGATCAACATTTTCCTGCGCCCGCCACAGACTCTCCCACTTTGCATCCGGCCCGCTGACCCGTCTCCTCTGTCGCGCCCGTTTTTTGATGCTAGACTCTCAAGGACACCCGAAACCCCGTTGCCATCGGGTGCGAGGAAGGAACGCCGATGCGCGTGGCCGTCGTCGATAGCGATCTGCCTTACCCGCCGACCTCCGGGAAGCGGTTGCGCTCGCTCCATCTGTTGCTGCCGCTCGCGAAACGTCATCGTATCACCTATCTCTGCCGGGGCTGTGCAGAGTCGGACGAGGCGAAGACGGCTAGCGCTTTCCTCCGGGCGCACGGCATCGAACCGGTGTTGTTTGAAGACGCCGTGCCACGCAAATCCGGAGTCAGTTTCTACGCCCGCCTCGCGGCAAACCTGCTGTCGCCGCGGCCGTACTCCGTCAGCACGCACCAGGGCGCGGCCCTCCGTGCCGCGCTCGCGGAACATGCCACGCCCGAGAAGACCGACCTGATCCATTTCGAGTGGTCGGGGCTGACCGAAGCGCTCGACCCGCGCGTGCAGCTGCCCTGGGTCGTGGACGCCCATAATGTCGATACGCTCATCTGGCAGCGTTATTACGAGACGGAGCGCCGGCCGCTGCGACGCTGGTACATCAAGCGGCAGTGGCGCAAGTTCGAGCGCTTCGAGAGCCGCGTCTATCGTGCGGCGACGCGCGTCCTCGCCGTCAGCGAGGAGGACGCCAACCTCATGCGCTCGCTGCTCGGCGTCGAGCGCGTCGAGGTAGTGGAGAACGGCATTGACCGCGCCGCTTTCGAGAACGTCGAAGGGAAACGCGACCCGCGGACCATCCTGTTTCTAGGCAGTTTCGACTGGCGGCCGAACCTCGATGCCATTGACCTGCTGCTCACCGAGATCTTTCCGCGCGTGCGGCAATCCTGTCCGGAGGCGCGTCTGCAACTGGTCGGCCGCAAGCCGCCGTCGGGCCTGGCCGCGCGTGTGCAGGCATGTCCCGGAGCGGAGTTGCACTCCGACGTACCGGACGTTCGGCCTTTCCTCGCCGACGGCGGCGTGATGGCGGTGCCGCTGCGCATCGGCGGCGGCTCGCGGTTGAAGATCCTCGAAGCGCTGGCGTGCGGCCTACCGGTCGTTTCGACGACCATCGGCGCCGAGGGATTACGCCTGCGGTCGGGTGAGGATTTCGTCGCCGCCGACGGCAGCGAGGATATGGGGCGGGCGCTGAGCGACGCCATTCGCGAGCCGGTGCGGATGCAGGAGATGGCCCGCCGCGCGCGCCGCTTCGTGCTGGACCAGTACGACTGGGCGGTGCAGGCGGACAAGCTGGAACAGGTCTGGGAGGACGCGGTTCGAGGAACCTCTTGCGTGTCGCGCGTCGAGCCTGCCGATCGGAACCTCAAGGCGGGCAGAGCATGAACATCGTCCAGCTGATGGCGTCGCCGTTCGTCGGCGGCCCGGAGCGCGTCGTGCTGGGTCTGGCGCGGGCGCTGCCGGCGTCGTGCCGTACCGTGTTCCTCTCCTTCGCGGAGAGAGGCCTGGCGCGGCCATTCCTCGATCAAGCCGCCGCCTCCAACTTCGAGGCCATCGAGCTGCGTCAGAATTTCCCGCGTATCCTCCGGGCGGCGCGCGAGGTGGCGGAACACCTGCGCCGACTGCGAGCCGACGTGCTCTGTTGCAATGGCTACAAACCCGACGTGATCGGCTGGCGGGCGGGGCGGCGGGCGGGCGTGCCGGTCGTGGCCATCGCCCACGGCTGGACGGCGGCCACCTGGCGCGTCCGGCTCAACGAGTGGCTGGACAAACGAGTGATGCGGCGCCTGGACGCCGTGGTGTGTGTCTCGGAGGCGCAGGCCAAAAAGGTCCGCCGCGCCGGCGTGCGGCCGGAGCGAGTCGTCGTCATCCGCAACGCCATCGACGCCAGCCGCTTCGACAACCCGGACTCGGACTACCGCCGGCAGCTGCTCGCCTATTTCCCTCATCCGCCGGCTCGCGTTGTTGCGGCCGCCGGCCGCCTCAGCCCGGAAAAGGGGTTCGATCAGCTGATCGAAGCCGCGGCGCTCGTGACACGAACCGCTGTCGATACAGGCTTCGTGCTCTTCGGCGAAGGGCCGCTGCGCGGCGACCTGGAGCGGCGCGTGCGCGAACGCGGTCTTGAGAAACGTTTCATCTTCGCCGGCTACCGCACGGACCTGGAGCGCTTCCTGCCCTGGTGCGACGTGGTGGTAAGTTCCTCGCACACGGAAGGGCTGCCGGTCAATGTTCTGGAGGCGCAAGCGGCGGGCGTACCGGTGGTGGCGACGGCCGTCGGCGGCACCCCGGAGGTGGTAGAGGACGGCATCGGCGGTTTTCTCGTGCCCCCGGCCGATCCCGCCGCACTGGCGCGGCGCCTCGCTGACGTGCTGCGCGACGAGGCCGACCGCAAGGCGATGGGCGCGCGCGGCCGACAGCGGATACGCGAGGAGTTCACCTGTGAAGCGCAGGCGGCGCAGTATCTGCGGTTGTTCGAGCGGCTGACGGGAAATTCGTTTAGCCGCGAGCGTTCCGCGACCGCGGAGTCCAGCGTTCGCGGAACGCTCGCGGCGAAACGATGAGGGGCCGAATCGAATGTCCGGCGTCGAGATCGCCTTCTGGCTCTGTGCGGCGGGCGTGGGCTACACCTACGTCGGCTATCCGCTGCTGCTCGGCGTTTGGGCCAAGCTGCGTCGCCGGCCGGTGCGCGCCCTCGCGCCGGTGCCGAACTCGGTGTCGTTTGTCGTCTGCGCCCACAATGAGGCGGAGCGGATCGAAGGGCGTCTCAAGGAATTGACAAACTTGCTCGCCGGCTCTGGCGTTTTCGGCGAAGTGATTCTCGTCTCCGACGGCTCGATCGACGCCACCGCCGCGATCGCACGGACGTTCGAGAAGCAAGGGGTGCGCGTCCTCGAAACGACGGGCAAAATCGGCAAGGCCGCGGCACTGACAACCGGCTGTCACTCGGCGACATCCGACATCATCGTCTTCGCCGACGTGCGCCAGACCTGGGCGCCCGATGCTCTGCTGATGCTGCTGAAAAACTTCGCGGACCCGGAAGTCGGCGCGGTCACTGGCGACCTCGTGCTGGAGCAAGGTTCCGGCGTCCTGGCCGGAGTCGGCGCGTACTGGCGCTTCGAGAAATGGCTGCGCCGGCAGGAGAGCCGTGTCTGGTCGATGGTCGGCGCCACCGGGGCCATCAGCGCCGTGCGCCGCGAGCTGTTCGCCGACATCCCCGCGGGCACGGTTCTCGACGACGTCTACTGGCCGCTGCGCGTGGCGATGGCGGGCCGCCGCGTCGTGATGGAGCCAAAAGCGCACGCCTTCGACCGGCTGCCGCCGCGTGCCGCGGACGAGTTCCGCCGCAAGGTGCGTACGCTCGGCGGCAACTTCCAGCTGGTGACGCTGCTGCCGTCGGCGCTGCTGCCGTGGCGCAACCCGGTATGGTTGCAGCTGGTGTCGCACAAACTATTGCGCCTGCTGGTGCCGTGGCTGCTGCTCGCGCTGTTGCCGCTGAGCTTGCTGGCGGAGGGGCCAGGCTACCTGGCAGCGTTCTGGTGTCAGGTAGCTGCATACGGTTTCGGACTGTTCGGGTTATGGGAGTGGGCGGCGGCGCGCTCGCGCTTGTTGTCAGCGGCCGGGTCGTTCCTCGTGCTCAACGGTGCCAGCTGGGCGGCGTTCTGGGTGTGGGCCACGGGCCGGACGGGACAGTCTTGGCGCAAGGTCGCCTATGACGCGCCGCGGCAATCAGCTACGCGCGGTGCGGCGCCCCAGGGTACAGGATGTAAATCGATATGATGACCGAGCTTGCAATCGGCGCCGGACTGGCCGCATTGGGCGGCATCGGCGGCCTCTGGTGGCAGATCAAGCAGCGTCACCTCGACCGCTGGCTGGCAGCTTATGTCCGCGAACGCGCCCGCCGCCGCGACCCGCGCCCCGACGAGGAAGTCCACGTCCTGCTGTGCATAGCCGATCATTTTGAGCCGAAGGAGAACCGGCCCGCGGCGGCCGTCAGCCGTGCTCGCGTCCAGCGCTGGGTTTCAGAGTATCCGCGCCAGTTCGGCCGCTTTCGCGACAGCGACGGGCGCACGCCGAAACACTCGTTCTTTTACCCCTCCGAGGAATACGAGGCCGAGTACCTCGACGCTCTCGCCGGGCTTTGTCGGGCTGGCTTCGGTGAAGTCGAAATTCATCTACACCACGATAACGATACCGCCGACAACCTGCGCCGCACCCTGCTCGACTTCCGCGACTTGCTCGCCGAAAGGCACGGCTTACTGTCGCGCCGCCGCGACACCGGCGAGCTGATGTACGGCTTCATCCACGGCAATTGGGCGCTCGACAACTCACGACCCGACGGCCAATGCTGCGGCGTCAACAATGAACTGGACGTGCTGCGCGAAACCGGCTGCTATGCCGACTTCACGCTGCCGTCGGCTCCCAACCCCTGCCAGACGCGGACGATCAACCGCATCTACTACGCTGTCGATGACCCGCACCGTCCGAAATCGCACGACACCGGCTTTCCCCTCGGCGAAGGGCCGGCGCCCGACCAGGCGCTGCTGCTGATCCAGGGGCCGTTGCTGTTCGACTGGGGCCGGCGCAAGTACGGCCTGTTGCCGGCGGTGGAGAATGGCTGCCTTCAGCAATCGCAGCCGGCGACGGCCCATCGGCTCGACCTGTGGCTGCGGGCGCGCGTGCAGGCACCGGCACGGCCCGACTGGTTCTTCGTCAAGCTGCATTCCCACGGCGCCGCCGAGATGGATCAAGAGACGCTGCTGGGCGACCCGATGGTGCGCTTTCACGAATCGCTGGCCGAGCGCGCGCGCGGCAACCCGCGCTTCCATTACCACTACGTCACGGCGCGCGAGCTGTACAACCTCGCCCGGGCTGCGGAAGCCGGCTGGACGGGCAGTGTGGCCGACGCGCTCGACTTCGAGTTAGTGTCGAACTTAAAGACGCCGTTGCAACCCCGCGCCATCAAGACCGTTACGAGCCGCGACCG
>JBBQPD010000481.1:0-5348 GCA_038331535.1 Gemmatales bacterium
GCGTTTACACCCTTAAAAATTCCACATAAACCCCCAAAGGGGCGGGGTCGTAAAAAGGGAGCCGCCCCCTATCTACGGGGACCCGGGCCCCGTTTACTTGGGGGGGGGCTCATTTGGAGCCGCCCCGGCCGCTCGGATGCGAAACTGGTCGCGAATCTCGCCAAAGAGGGCCGCCCGCTCCGGAGTCGGCGCCGAACCGCCGAAGGTGACGAACGCCTTGAACGCCGCCGCACCGTCGCGATCGTAGAACTGGAACGACAGCGTACTGACGCCGTCGGTATGGCCCGGCTTCTCGACGGCGAACGCGGCGGCGAGCCGGGCATGGCGAATGTGCATGTCGAGCGACCCGCTCTGGACGTTGAAGAACTCGCCCCAGGTGCTGAAACCGCCGAAACGGCCGACGACCTCGCACGTCACGCTGCCGTTCGACACGATGACATGCACGTCGCCGAGGCGCTCCAGCGCGCGAAACAATTCTTCCCAGCGCGTCACGTCCAGCTCGAGGGCACGGCCATCCGGCAGGGCGCGAATGACCTCGACCTCCGGCACGCCGAGTTGACGCGCCAACTGCATGGTCATCGCGGCGGGACTGTTGCGCACGGCGGCGCGGACGCGCTCGCGCACCTCGGGGGACAGGTCGGACATGATTGTCTCCGCGGCAGCGGTTGCATCGGGCAAAGTCTTCTGGATATGTTATGTCGAAGTGCGCGCGTGGCGATTTCACTTTTCGCTGAAGGTATTCACCGCAAAGGCACGAAGGAAGCGATCGTCCAGAAATGATTTCCCCATTTCCGCCTGGAGGACTCTTCCCTCGTGCCGCCGGTCGGGACAGGAACGATGTCCGCCACGCGCCCCTATGTCCGCCACGGTTGGCGGACATACCTTGCGACGTAAGTCCCTGTCGTTAATTAACCTGCGACAACTGTCGCGCATGTCCGCCACGCCCACACACGGTCTGACTCGGTGGCGCGTTGCGCGAAACAACGAGTAATTTCCTGGAATTCGAGACAAGAAGAAAAGAATGTGATGCTGCTGTGAGCTGAGCTTACCCAGATGGACGGCCTCTGGGACCGCAAGGGCGATTGTTGAAAATACCATCGTAACGGACCGCTAGCAACGATTTTCGTTAGTGGGTTCGTTTGGCGCCGGAGCGCGGCCGTCTCGCCCGCCAAGCGGCCGGGACGGCCGCGCTCCAAGCAAACGGACCCACTCCCAAACGGGAAGACAGGACGCATCTCGATTTGATTGACCCACAACCGTAAAGCGCCTGAAGGAAGGGCACTCGCTCTTGCCCGGACCCATACCGCTACAGCGGGCAGCGTTCCAGCACGAGATAGCCTGTTCGCTCCATGCCGAGCTTCAGATAGGACTGCTGCGCGTTGTGGTTGTCGTGCTCGACGTACAGCCGGATGCCGATCACTTCCGGATCGTTGACGGCGGCCTGGTGAATGTGTTCGTAGAGAAGACGGAAGACGCCGCGCCGCCGCCAGTCCTCGCGGACATAGACGCTCTGTATCCACCAGATCCAGCCGTCGCGCCAGTCGCTCCACTCCATCGTCAGCATCAGCTGGCCGACGACGGCGCCGCCCTCGTCGGCGACGAAGTAGCGCGCCTTGTTGTCGTCGGCGAGGCCGGCCGCGACGCCGCGCGTCAGAACGGCAGGGTCGAGGGTTTTCCCCTCGGTTTCCAGCGCCAGGCGGCGGTTGAAATCGACGAGGAACGGGGCGTCGGCGGCCGCGGCGCGGCGGACGGTGGGCATGGTTGCCTCAACAAGGGGAATTCGTATGTTCATCCATCGCAGGCGCGAAAGGGTACGCGATGGATCTTAGCAGTTATATCCGCGACATTCCCGATTTTCCGAAGCCGGGCATTCTCTTCAAGGACATCACGCCCCTGCTCGCCGAGCCACGCGCTTTTCAACACGTCATCGACCTGTTCGCCGAGCGCTATCAGTCTCAGCCGATCGACGTGATCGCGGCGGCCGAGGCCCGCGGTTTTCTCTTCGCCGCCCCGCTGGCCCTGCGCCTGGGAAAGCCGTTCGTCCCGCTGCGCAAGCCGGGCAAGCTGCCGCACACCACGCACGCCCTGGCCTACGATCTGGAGTACGGCACGGCCGAGCTGCACATGCACATCGACGCCGTCCGTCCCGGCGCTCGCGTGCTGCTGCTCGACGACCTGCTGGCGACCGGCGGCACCGTGCATGCCTGCTGCCAGCTCATCGAGAAGGGCGGCGGCCGGGTCCACGAGTGCGCCTTCCTCGTCGAGTTGTCCTTTCTCAACGGCCGCGAGAAACTGAAGCCGTTCGAGGTCTTCAGTCTCATTCGCTATTGATCCGAGAGGCGTGCGAATCATGATCGATTTCGACAAGGCCGGCGGCCTCGTCCCCGCCATCGCCCAGGACGCCGAGACCGGCGCGGTCCTCATGATGGCATGGATGAACCGGGAGGCTTACGAGGAAACCGTCCGCACCCGGCGCGCCGTCTACTTCAGCCGCAGCCGCAATAAGCTGTGGCGGAAAGGCGAGGAAAGCGGCAACGTGCAGGAAGTGCGCGAAATCTTCATCGATTGCGATGCCGACACGATCCTGCTCAAAGTCCACCAGATCGGCGGCGCCGCCTGTCATGAGGGGTATCCGACCTGTTTCTTTCGGCGGGTCGAGGGCGACGGCTTGAAAGTCGTCGGCGAACGAGTCTTTGACCCGGCCAAGGTGTACCAGCGATGAGCGAACGCATTCTGAAGTTGGGCATTCCCGCGGGCAGCTTGCAGGAAGCGACCGCCAAGTTGTTCGCCAAGGCAGGTTACCAGATCACCTTCGCCAGCCGCAGCTATTATCCCGCCATCGACGATCCGGAAATCCAGTGTACGCTCATCCGTGCCCAGGAGATGCCGCGTTACGTCGAAGACGGCTCGCTCGATTGCGGACTGACCGGCTACGACTGGATCCTCGAAAACGACGCGAAAGTCACGGAAGTTGCGGAGCTGATGTTCAGCAAGGTGAGCCGTCGGCCGGTACGCTGGGTGCTGGCGGTGCCGACCGACTCGCCGATACAGGACGTCAAGGATTTGCAGGGCAAGCGCATCGCGACCGAAGTCGTGGGCCTGACCCGCCGCTGGCTGGCGAGCAACGGCGTCACCGCTCACGTCGAGTTTAGCTGGGGCGCGACCGAAGTGAAACCGCCTCGCCTCGCCGATGCGATCGTCGAGGTCACCGAGACCGGCAGCTCGCTGAAGGCGAACAACCTGCGCATCGTCTGCGACCTGCTGCAATCGACGACGCGCTTCATCGCCAATGAAAAGGCCTACACCGATGTGTGGAAGAAACAAAAGATCGACGACCTGGTGCTGATGCTCCAGGGCGCGATGGCCGCGGAGGGCCGCGTCGGTCTGAAGATGAACGTGAAACTGGCCGACAAGGAGCGCGTCCTGGCGGTGCTCAGGGACCACCCGAAGACGTCGCTCAACTCCCCGACCGTGTCGCCGCTGATCGACGCCGACTGGATCGCCCTGGAGACGATCATCGACGAGGACATCGTGCGCCACATCATGCCGCTGCTCTACCAGGCCGGCGCCCGCGGTATTGTCGAGTACGCGCTGAGTAAGATCATCGATTGATGGTCTGATCTTCTTTGTTTATTGACCTTCAGGTTGTCCGCCACACGGAATTTGGCCGTCCGCTCGTACCCAGCAGCAATTGGGTACGAGCAAGAGCTGATAGCTGTTAGCTGACAGCTATCAGCTTTTGATCTTCCGATTGTCTTCAGCCACCTGATGCCGTCAACCGGAAGATCAATTGCTACCCGTCTCGGACTGGCGAGGGCCGCGCCTGTCCGAGACGGGTGGCTAAACAAAGTTCGTCCCGCAGTAATTATTTGTCGCCGTCTAATCCCCGGCAAAGCCACTTTTCTCATTGCAATCGTCTCCCGCCTGGATACGATGGGGTCGTTCGTTCGGGCTATCGTCACCATGCACAGGAGAGTGCCGCGATGTTGCAGTTCGAAGGCAAGAAGGGCGTGGACTTCTGCGACGGTCCGTCGCGCCGCGATTTCCTCCGCGCCGGCGCCCTGGGTGCCGGGGTCGTCGGTCTGTCGCTCGCCGACCTCACTGCGGCCGGCGCCAGGAAAGACGTCAACTGTATCCTCCTGTTCCTCGTCGGTGGACCCAGCCAGCTCGATACCTGGGACTTGAAGCCCGACGCGCCGTCCAATGTCCGTGGTCCGTTTCGGCCGATCAAGACCAACGTCCCCGGCATCGAGATCGGCGAACATTTTCCGCTCATGGCGCAAATGGCCGACCGCTACGCCCTGGTCCGGTCGGTCCACCACAAGGCGGCGCCGATCCACGAGACGGGCCACCAGTTGATGCAGACAGGCCACCTGTTCCGCGGCGGCGTGGAATATCCGCATTACGGGGCGGTCCTGTCGCATTTGCGCGGCCCTTCCGAGGAGGGAGCGCCGCCATTCGTCGTGCTGCCGGCGCCGATCGGCAACACCGGCGTCAGCGTCAGTCACGGACAGGGCGCCGGCTATCTCGGTGCGGCGCACGAGCCGTGCATGCTCTCGGCGCTTGATCTGTCGGCGGAATCGTCAGACTTGCGCGAGCGCTACGGGCAGAACACGTTCGGCCAAAGCTGCCTACTGGCGCGGCGTCTCGTCGAGGGAGGCGTGCGGCTGGTGACGGTCAACATGTTCGCCACGGTGTTCAACGAAACCACCTGGGACTGTCACGCCGACGGCGGTTCGTTGGCCACGACCCTGAACGATTACAAGACGACACTCTGCCCGATGTTCGACCGGGCCTATTCGGCGCTGCTCGAAGACCTGAAGCAGCGCGGCAGGCTCGACACCACGCTGGTGCTGGCGATGGGCGAGTTCGGGCGCACACCGCAGATGAATCCGCGCGGCGGCCGCGATCACTGGCCCGGCGTCTGGTCGGTCCTGTTCGCCGGCGCTGGCGTCAAGGGCGGCCAGGTCATCGGCGCATCGGACAAGCTCGGCGCCGAACCGAAGGACCGGCCCGTCACGCCGGCCGAAATCGCCGCCACGGTTTATCGCGGCCTCGGCGTCGATCGCGCCACGCGGCTACCCGGCCCCGAAAACCGCCCCCTGCCCATCAGCGAAGCACAGCCGATTGAGGAGCTGTTCCGCTCGTAATGACGGACGCGGTAGGTTCCCTGTTTAGCCGCGAGCGTTCCGCGAGCGCTGGAACTCAGAGTCTGTCCCAGAAGTAGGATTTACGAGCCGCGACCGTTAGGGAGCGTTAGAGGTACGCCGCGAAAAGCGCTCCCTAACGGTCGCGGCTCGTAGATAAAGACCCCTTCTGGGACAGACTCTAAGGGTGCGTTTCATTTC
>JBBQPD010000482.1:0-5342 GCA_038331535.1 Gemmatales bacterium
CAAGCGGCGTTCTGGCAGCAGAAGGTTTTCAGGTCGTCCATGGTGCGTCCCGCCGGTTCAGGGCAAGAGAGAAAGTTGACGAGCAGCTGCAATTAGCGTAGAAAACAGCTGCGTATTCGACAACCTTCATAGGACACGACCGATTTTACGCATCGCGGCCGACGATCAGCCATCCAATTTACAGGTCGCCAAGCCGCGCTTTCGGGCGGGAGTGCCTATGAGCCGAGATTAGACTTACAACTCCTATCGTGTCTCGCGGCGACTGACGGGCAGTGTGTCTGAAGACGTTGACGAAACCCAGGCGCTTGACAGCCTTCCTTCGCCTCAGTTAAGATTTATCTTCACATCTCGCTCCGCGGCGAAACTCGGCTCGAATAACTCTCCACCGAGGTGCGTATGTCCACTCCTACGTTTTTCTGCCCCGGATGCAAATCCGCTCTACGCTTACCCGCCGCGGCCGCACCCGGCACGATGATGAAATGCTCGAAGTGCGGCAGTCCGTTTAGAATCGGAAGCGCCCCCCAGCCACGGAAGCGATTCGGACGACGCCGACGGCGCTGCCTCCCCTACCGTCCACTCCTCCGCCCGTCCCGTCACCCCTCAGGCCCCTGCCCCCGGTCAAGAGCCGCGCCGTCCTCTGGACCTCCCTCGCGACGGCCGGAGTGCTCCTGGTCGCCGGCGGAATCCTGGCTGTCGTCCTCGCGCTACGATCCGGCGACAAGGACGCTGCGGCAGAGACCCGCGCGACGCCCTCGGCTCCGGTCGTCGTGGACGAGAAAAAGCCGGACGCGGGAGCCCTAAAGCCAAACGAAAAACCAGCTGATCCGGAGGAGCGTTTGCTGGCCGTGCGGCCAGGCGAAAACGACTTGCCGCGCGACAAGATCGTCCTGGTCGGCAAGGCCGCCACGGCACTCGTCGAGGTTTCGCTGCCGCGCGGCAAGGGCTACGGCAGTGCCTTCTGCATCCACCCCTCCGGCCTCTTCATCACCAACGCCCACGTCGTCGAAGGCCCCGGGGCGACGACGATTACGCTCACCCTGGACCCCGCCCTCAAGTCGGAGCGTATCGTGCCAGCGACGGTCGTCCGCCTCGACAAGGTGAACGACCTCGCCCTGTTGCGAACCGAGTCCGTCAAGGACTTGCATTCCCTCCCGCTCGGGTCGGCCTCCGGACTTGCGGAGACGATGGAGATCATTGCGTTCGGCTTCCCCTTCGGCGCCCTCCTGAGCGAGAACCGGCGCGACCCGCCGGCGGTCAGCGTCAACGTCGGCAGCATCACCTCGCTGCGTCACAAGGGAGACGTATTGAGCCGCATTCAAGTCGATGCCGCGCTCAACCCCGGCAACTCCGGCGGACCGGTCCTCGACCGCAAGGGAAACGTCGTCGGCGTCGTGGTGGCCGGCATCCGCGGCTCCGGAGTAAGCTTTGCCATTCCCGTGAACGTCGTTTCGACGTTTGTCGCCAAGCCCGATCTGGAGTTCAAGCCGCCGACCGTCGAGCGCGCCGCGATGCACAAGCCGGTCGCCTTCGAGGCCAAAGCCGTCGCGATCATCCCCTCGTCCAAGCCGCTGCGCCTGGAACTGCGCCTGAAGTCCGGGGACGGGAAAGAGCGCACCATCCCGATGGAACTCAAAGACGGCACCTATCGGGCGACAGCCATTCCCGTTGTCGCGCCGGACGGACCGATCCCCCTTCGGGTCGTCGTCACCTACCCCGATGCCTCGGTAAGCGCGCCGGTGTCGGATCGCTCGGTCAAAGTGGGCGACAAGGACATGAAGCTGAGCGAACTGCATTCCGTACGATGGGGCGCCAAGCCGGCCACGGTCCTCGCCGACGGGAAAACGATCGAGGGTCCGGTCCACGGCTTGGATTTCGTGGACGTGATGCTCGGCAAGGATACCGTGCGCCTGAACCTCGCGGCGGCGCTCTCGACCCGATTCGAGGCCATCACCCTAGCTGCGACCGTCACCTGTACGGTCATCGTCAGGCAGGACGAAGCGGAGATCGACCGGGCCACCGCGAGCCTGAATTTTGAAGCGGTCGCGACCCCCGGACTGATCGCGGACGACACCCCTGCCGGCCCAGGACCGATTATTACCACGATCAAGGGACCGGCGCTAGACCAGGATCTCGTTGTCCGTCCTCTATCCGGCCCGATCGGCGATCTTGCGGTCGGCGGCGGCGGCCGCTACCTGATCTTGCGCCTGGCCGGCAAGCAGAAGCTGGCCGTGTTCGACGTGCAGCAGGCCAAAGTGGTCAAGGAGGTGCCACTGGCGGAAGAAAAGGTCCATTTCGCCGCCGGCGCCAATCGCCTGGTCGTCATTTTCCCAGGCGCCAAGCTAATTCAATACTGGAACTTGGCGACGCTGGAGCGCGAGCGCTCGGCCCTGCTGCCGGGCAACCTGACGTCCGACACCATCCATCAGATATGCATGGGCTCGGCGTCGAACGGCCCATTGTTCGTCTACCTGCCCAAGGAAAAGCGCACGCTGACCCTGGACCTGGATTCCTTGAAGACCGAGGAGGTGCGCTGGACCAACTGGGCGCCGAACAACGCCTACGGTCCGCTGGAAATGCGTGCCGCGCCGGACGGCTCGATGCTGATCGGCTGGGGCGGCGGCTGGGTGGGCTGCGAGGTGGCGTTCTTCACCAAGGGCAAGCAAACCGGCTCCAATCCCAAGATCGATTTCTGGGCCACCGACGGCGCGTTCGCTCTCCCAAGCGCGGATAGCCGATTCGTCTTCACTTCGTCAGCTGTGCTGAACCGTGCCCTGATTGCGACGAAAGTCCCCGAACTGAAAGACGCTTATACCGTACCCGCCGCTGAGCCAGGCTACTTCCTGGCGCTGGCCAACCAGAGCGTTCCAGGCGGTGCGAACCTCCATGCCCTGGCGGCGGCAGAGGTCACGGTCTACAACGAGGACCGCAAGGCCCTGTTCGTCCTCAAAGGGCTGGACGAGTTGAAAACCCGTAGCGATTTGCCGTGGGAGAAAAGGATCCAGTACTACCCGCAGGCCGGGCTACTCGTGACGCTGGGAGCCGAACAGGATCGGCTGGTGCTGCGCAGGATCAACCTAATCGACCAGTTGGACAAATCCGGCACGGATTACCTGCTGGTCATGTCACGACCGCCGGTGGCGAAGGCGGGCGCGCCGTTCTCTTACAAACTCGACGTCCGCGCGAAAAAAGGGGGCGTCAAAGTGAAACGGGAGTCGGGTCCGGATGGCCTCACGGTGACGGAGGAGGGACAGGTGCGCTGGGACGTTCCCGCCAATCTGGAAACCTCCGAGGCGGAAGTCCTCGTCACGATTCGGGACGCCTCCGGGCAAGAGGTCTTTCACACGTTCACCGTGAATGTGAGGAAGTGACGGCAAAACATCAGGTGCCGGCACCAGTCGTGGAGTCCGGCACCTTTAGATGACCGTTTCGTAAGTTCCCTGGCAGTCCGATCGCCAGCGGGCAGTTGGTGCCACCATGTTGATAAACCTATTCATGAGTTCTCGATGGTGTAACACGAATCACCTGAATTGGCGCTGGCCACGGCTGGCAAGGCCAAGCCGACGCCGATCTGGGTGCGCGGCAAAGGTTGGACCGCCGCGGGAGCGCTAACGGCCGGCAACTCGATCCGCGCGGGTGAGGGCTCGGTCGAGGTCGAGGACCATGGCCGTGCCGGTCCATGCAGGAGCGGCGGCCGTCAACTGGATTCTCGCCGTGCCGCTCGTGCCCTCGTTGCCGGCCAAGTCCGTGACCCGCTCCCGCACGGGGTAGGAGACCAGATAGCAGTTTACGCGCCGACTAATCTACTATGTCCCCTTTTCTCGCTGCCTTTTCTCGCTGTGGACAATAATCGAGAGGGCCGTTGCCCTCAACCACCTCCCGAGGCCTGTTTCGTGCGAAATCGACTTTTCCGCGGCCGGAGCGCCGTGTCCGCCGCGCTCGCTTCACTGTTACTACTGGCATGGCTCCCCGTGGTTCCGATCGCGCCGGCCGAAGCCGCGGCACCGGCCGTCATTCGTATTGGACTCATCCGCACGATGTTTCGCGACGCACCGGACCCAGTCGTCAAGGTGATGACCAACATTTTCAAGTCATTGATGGAAGAGCAGACGGGGCTGCCGAACGACGTCTCCGCGCCCGACGATTTCGCCCAGCTGGCCCAGCAACTCAAAGACGGCAAGCTCCAACTTGGCGTGTTTCACGGTTTCGAGTTCGCCTGGGCGCGCGAGAAAACCCCTGAGCTAAAGCCGCTCATGGTCGTCGTCAAGCGCCAGTCGTTCGTTCGCGCCCTCCTGGTGGTGAACCAGGCGAACAAGGCCGAGGACGTCGTGGCTCTGCGTGGCCAGACCCTCGCCCTGTCGATGCTGGCCCGCCAACATTGCCGGCTGTTCCTCTCCCGCCGCTGCGTCGGCCCGGATTCGACGGCCGACAAGTGGTACGGCAAGGTGACCACGCCGCGCACGGACCGTGACGCGCTCGACGACGTGGCCGAGGGCTTCGCCCAGGCGACGGTGGTCGACGACGTGGAGTTGGAGGAGTTCCGCAAGGCCTACCCGAAGTCGGCCTCCCGGTTGCGCGTGCTCAAGGAGTCCGAGAAACTCCCGGCCTCGGTGGTCGCCTATCAGCCGGGCAGCGCGGATGCCGGCGCACTCAAGCAACTCCAAACCGGAATGATCGCGGCGAAAACCACCGAGCGCGGCCGCAAGCTACTGGAGATTTTTCACATGACGGGGTTCGAGGCGGTCCCGGAAGGTTATGAACAGAGTCTGGCCGACAGTCTGAAGGCGTATCCGGCGCCAGCGAAGTGAGATGAGGCTGTGTAGGTGCAAGCCAGGACCATAACCGGATCAACCGTTCTGCCCACCGCGCAACGGCGGTGATACTCCGAGTTCAGCTCTCTCCGCTCGGCCAAGCCGATGATTTCGATCCAGACTGGATGTAGCTTTTTCGGCAGGAAATGATCGAGATCGAACATGCCGCGCACTCGCCCCATTGCTCGCGGTTGAGACATTATACGCACCGGAAACTGAACTCGTCGCGCAGCCACGGTCGATAGCTGGCGTAGCCGGCATAGCCTTGCGGACCGTGGCGCCGGGTGTGAGGCCGTGCGGGGTAAATAAAGGGGCTCATCCGTGCTGCGCCGCCTCAGCTTTCGCAAGCAATTCTTCGTGCAAGCGCCGAAGGTCGTCCAGCGGAAGGGGTGTAACTCGATGCCGGTGCTGGAGCATCTGCCGCTGGAGTACCGCCAACTCCTGCTCTTCCTCTGGCGTCAGCGTTCCGTCGATTTCCCGGTCGATGAGAAAACACCGCCGAGCATTCTTGTCCTTCGTCCAGGGACCTTCGTC
>JBBQPD010000483.1:0-5339 GCA_038331535.1 Gemmatales bacterium
GGGCGCCCGAAGACGCTGTGCCAACCGCAAGGGGGTAGGCGGCTACGGCGAAACGGTCGATTGGGACTAAGTCGTAACAAGGTAACCGTAGGGGAACCTGCGGTTGGATCACCTCCTTTCTAAGGATAATATCTGCTCCGGCCTTCACGGGTCGGGGAACCAAAACATGTAACGCCCTCACGCTTATCTCTAGGTCGCCAACTTGCTTCTGAGAACCTCGCCCCGTCGCAAGCCGGGGCGAGGTTTTTTTACGCGCCCGCACCGGTTTACGTTTCGCGCGACTCCGCGCGAAACGTAAACACGTTTCTCACCGAAACAATCTCCCTAACAGCACCGGATTGATGCGCCCGCGAAAGCGCACCTTGCCGTCGATCACCACCACTGGCACACATTCGCCGTAGCGTTTCACCAACTCCACGTCCGAATCGACGTCCACCTTTTCCAGTACGAACCCGTACTGAGTACGGAGCTGTTGCAGCACCTCCCAGGAGTCGTCGCACAGATGGCAACCGTGACGTGTATAGAATTGAATGAGGCGCGGACGTACTCTCGTTCCGCGCCACCACGAACGAAGCCAGTTCCAGGTCATCGGCGTCTCGGTAGCGCAGTCGCAAGCGGCGAAGGGTGCGTAGTCAGGAATCTTTCTATTTGCTATCCTATAGTAGCGACATCCCTCGTGAGGGCGCTGGCGGTCTTTCGCGCATCCACAACTGAGGTTCTTCATGCCCTCCGATCCCATTCCGCGGCCGAATCCCACGCCAGCCGGAAAACCGCGGCGCCGGTCCGCGCCGGGCGGGGGCGGCAACTGGGTGTGGATGCTCATCCTCCTTGTCCTCGTTGGTATGTTCCTCGTCAACAACCTCGAACCGAGCGGCGCCATCGAATGGGGCGAATTTTACTCCCTCATCAATGATCCCGAGGCGAGCAAGAACGTCAAGAAGATCATCTTCCGCGGCACGAATCAGATCGTCGTGGACATCACCAACCCGAAGGATTTGCCCGACGAGCTGGCGAAGAAGATGGCCCGTAGCAACCGCTTTACGGTCACGCGCCTCCAGGTCAACGAGGACAAGGATCTTATCGCGCGCCTGGAGAAAATGACGCAGCGCGACAAGGAGATCGACAAGGACGGTAAGGTCTCCAAAACCAACCTGGCCCCGCTTCAGTGGGAGCAACAGGAAGAGCAATACACCTGGCTGAAGGCCATCGTCTTCCTCGTCGCCCTGCCGGCGCTGGTGCTATTCATCATCTTCGTGTTCCTGTTGCCGCGCTTCCGCGACCCCCTCGGCGGCGGCTTCCTGTCGAATTACATCAAAAGCCCGGCCAAGCGTTACGAACGCACCAAGCAACGCATCACGTTTGACGATGTGGCGGGGATGCAGAACGCCAAGTCGGAGCTGCAAGAAATCGTCGAGTTCCTGCGCTCGCCGGAGCGCTTCCAGCGACTCGGCGCGGTGGTGCCCAAGGGCGTGCTGCTTGTCGGTCCTCCCGGTACCGGCAAGACGCTGCTCGCCAAGGCCGTCGCCGGCGAGGCGGGTGTGCCGTTCTTCAGTATCAGCGGCTCCGAGTTCATTCAGATGTTCGTCGGCGTCGGCGCCAGCCGTGTCCGCGACATGTTCAAGACGGCCAAGGAAACCGCCCCCTGTATCCTCTTCATCGACGAGATCGACGCCGTCGGCCGGATGCGCGGCGCCGGCGTCGGCGGCGGCTCCGACGAACGCGAACAGACCCTCAACCAGATCTTGAGCGAAATGGACGGCTTTCAGCCGACCGAGACGGTCATCGTCATGGCGGCGACCAACCGGCCCGACGTCCTCGATTCCGCGCTGCTGCGGCCGGGACGTTTCGACCGGCATATCACCATCGACCGGCCGACGTGGCAGGGCCGGCTGGCTATCCTCAAGGTCCACACGCGCAACAAGCCGCTGGCCGACGAGATTAACCTGGAGGCCGTCGCTCGCAACATGATCGGCATGACCGGCGCCGACCTGCGCAACCTCGCCAACGAGGCGGCGTTGCTGGCCACGCGCGAGGGCAAGAACAAGATCGACCGCCAGGACTTCGAGCATGCCGCCGACCGCGTCCTGATGGGGCCGAAGCGCGAGGAAGTACTGACCGCCGAAGGCAAGCGGAAGACGGCGTATCATGAGGTCGGCCATGCCCTGGTGGCGTGGGTGCAGCCCGATGGCGACCCGCCGCAGAAGGTGACGATCATACCGCGCGGGCGGGCGCTGGGCGTGACCTTCAACTCTCCGGATGAGGAACGCCATCATCACGGTCTGGACTACTGGAAAGCGCGCCTGGCGATGATCATGGGCGGTCGCGCCGCCGACCGCCTCATCTACGGCCAACCGTTCTCCGGCCATGAGGATGACCTGAAGCAGGCGACGCGCCTGGCCCGCTACATGGTGACGCACTGGGGCATGAGCGACAAGCTCGGGCCGATGTCGTTCCGCATCGGCGAGGAACACGTTTTTCTCGGCAAGGAGATTCAGGAGCCGCGCGACTTCAGCGAGGGCACGGCCGCGATCATCGACGCCGAAGTGCAGCGCCTCCTGCGCGAGGCCGACGATCAGGCCTTCGACCTGCTGCAAAATAATCGAGACAAGATGGAACGGCTGGTCGAGGCGCTCCTGCAGCGCGAGGAGTTGCTTAAGGAAGAGATCGACGCGATCCTGCGCGAGTCCAATGGCCAGGTGACTACCGCGCCGCTGGGACATCTTGTTGGGGACAAACGCGAATCCTGACGCGACTGTTGAACGAGCCGCGACCGTCAGGGAGCGTTTGCTCCAACGCTCCCTGACGGTCGCGGCTCGGTTCTTCATTTTCGCCGTATATTCGTGGTTCGTCTTCCGGAGAGCCTCATGCTCGCGCACGGTTTCCTCCGCGTGGCCGCCGCTGTCCCGTCTCTCCGTGTCGCCGACTGCGATTACAACGCCTGCCAAATCCTCGACCTCATGGGTCAAGCTGAAAAAGAAGGTGTTCATCTCCTCGTCTTTCCCGAACTTTCCCTGACCGGCTATACCTGCGCCGATCTCTTTCATCAGCCCGTATTGCAGCGCGGCGCTGTGGATGCTCTGGAGCGCGTCCTGCGCGAGGCCGCGGAGGCATTCTCGGGCCTGGCGTTCGTCGGTCTCCCGCTGGCGATCGACGACCAGGTGTTCAACTGCGCCGCGGTGCTCTGTCGCGGGCAACTCCTCGGTATCGTGCCCAAGTCGTTCATTCCGAATTACAAAGAGTTCTACGAACGCCGCTGGTTCGCCGCCGCTGCCACGGCCCGCAGTTGGGAAGCGACCCTGCGCGGCAAGACCGTGCCATTCGGCACCGATCGCCTCTTCGTCGATCCGGACACGCCCGGCCTGATTATTGGCGTCGAGATTTGCGAAGACCTGTGGGTGCCAATCCCGCCCAGCGCAAACCAGGCACTTGCCGGCGCGACGGTTCTCGTAAACCTATCGGCCAGCAACGAGGTCATCGGCAAGGCCGACTATCGGCGGCAGCTGGTCGTCGGCCAGTCGGGGCGCTGTCTGGCCGCCTACGTGTACACCTCATGCGGCGTTGGGGAATCGACGACAGACGTTGTCTTTGGCGGGCATGCCCTGATCGCGGAGAATGGCGTGCTCCTCGCCGAATCGCAGCGCTTCTCTCGGCAGCCAACGCTGACGGTCGCCGACGTCGATCTGGACAGGCTGCGCGCTGAGCGCGTCCGCACTAACAGTTTCGGCGACTCGGCCCTGTACACCGCTCAAGCCCGGCCTTTCGAGCGCGTCCCCTTTCGGCTGTTCGATTCGCCCCGTCCGCCGCGCAACGATCTGCGCCGCCGGGTCGAGGGGCATCCATTCGTGCCGCAGGGGCAGGAACCGCTCCGCGAGCGCTGTGAGGATATTTTCCACACGCAGGTGGCGGGGCTGGCAAAGCGCCTGGAACACATCGGCAAGCCACCAGTCGCCATCGGCGTCTCGGGCGGACTCGACTCGACGCTCGCCCTGCTCGTCACCTGCAAGACGTTCGACGCCCTTGCGGTGCCGCACGACTCCATTCGTGCCTTCACCATGCCGGGCTTCGGGACCACGATACGCACGCGCGACAATGCCCGCGCCCTGATGCGACAGCTTGGCGTCTCTCCCCGCGAAGTGGACATCCGGCAACTCTGCCTCGACGAGATGCGGGCGCTCGGACATCAGCCATTCGGCGTCGCGCTCGACGGCCTGAGCGTGGAAGAATTCGCGGAGAAGTTACGCCATCTTCCGGGCGGCTGTCGTGAAGACCTCGTCTTTGAAAACGTCCAGGCGCGCATGCGGACCAGCATCCTGATGAACGCCGGTTTCGTCATCGGCACTGGCGACGTGTCGGAATCGGCTTTGGGGTGGTGTACCTACAACGGCGACCACATGAGCATGTACAACCCCAACGCCAGCATCCCGAAGACGCTCGTGAAGTTCCTCGTCGATTGGGCCGCCCGCAATGAGTTCGAGGGCGAAGTGCGCGCCACGCTTCTCGACGTGGTCGATACGCTGATCTCGCCGGAACTGCTGCCGACCGGCGCCGAGGGAAAAACAGTTCAGGCGACGGAAAGTGCCATCGGTCCCTACGAATTGCACGACTTCTTCCTGTTCCATTTTCTGCGCTACGGCGCGCCGCCGGAGAAGATCCTCTATCTCGCGGACAAAGCCCGCTTCAGCCGGGAGTACTCCGCCGAGGAACGGTCGCGCTGGTTGCGCGTCTTTGTGCGGCGCTTCTTCGCCAACCAGTTCAAGCGGTCGTGTCTGCCGGACGGCCCGAAGGTCGGCTCGATCAGCCTGTCGCCGCGCGGCGACTGGCGCATGCCTAGCGACGCCGCCGCGGCGCTATGGCTGCGCTGGGCCGATACGCCCGCAAACTTCAGCTGATCGGCAGCGTCATCTTGCGCGCGGCCACAAATCCGGCACATCCCTTCGTCATCAGTGAAAATATCCGACTGGACCGCGGACGCACGTCATCGGTTATGCGCGCGGCGTCCGATATTATTCTCGAAGATCAAGCGATGGGTGATCTCAGACCCGCGTCCTGGGGAACGGACATCCCGGCCTTCGTGCCATCGGACCAGGGAAGGCGTGCCGGTTGCAACGCTTCCGCAGGCCCGGTCGTCGCCGGATTCCACTCCAGAACGCGACACCTCGCCCGTCTCTTCGTGCCCGTTTCCAATAATGATGCAGCCTCACGAGAGGTCCAGCGGAGGCGGATTGCCTTCGCTGGTCCGCGGAGAGATGCTCCGTTCATGGGGTTTGGAACAGCCGGTCCCACAACAGGAAGAGGGAGCAAAGATGCGCCACGTCCCGAAGGGAAAGTATCGGCCGCTG
>JBBQPD010000484.1:0-5336 GCA_038331535.1 Gemmatales bacterium
GTGCAGGTAGAGCGAATCGACGACCGGCATCGGTTCGCCGAAAACCTGCACGTTGCGGACCGTCCACGGCGCCAGGCCGTTGGCGAAGCCGAGGAAGGCGAGCAGGCCGCACAGCCAGCCGCGCGCCAGCGTTCGACTGCGGATCAGAAACCAGATGAGGGCGACAAAGGCGAACGGCATCAGCGCCGCCCGCACCAGGCAAAGGCCGGCCAGCGTCAACCCGTAGAGCAGACTGGTGAACGGTCCGCCGGTCTGCGCCGAGCGCGCCCCCAGCAGCAGGGCCAGGCCGAGCAGGAACGATGTGAGGGCGCCGTCCTCGTAGACCCCGGTATCGACGACCCAGAAGGGGTGGGCGGCGCACAGTAAACCGGCGACCGTGGCGACCGTCAGGCTGCGAAAAGCCCGCCGGGCGAACAGGAAATAGACGACGGCGGTCAGCGCCCCCAGCCCGGCGTTGATGCAGCGCACCACGCTCTCGAAGCGCTCGTCGGGGATCACGCGCGCCAGTCCGCTCAGCAGCCAGGGCAGGCCAGGGGCGACGTGGGCCGTCTGTTCCTCCTTGTCCGCGAATGGCGCCAGCGTGCCAAACCACGCGTGTTCCTTGAGATTGTGGACCAGCGAGCGCAGCTCCGTCGGCCGCTCCGCCACTTCCAGAGTGGGCGAGGCATCCTGGACGCGCGCCGGCGGTTCCTTGCGCGCGTAGTCGGCGTGGGTCGCCAGATAGCCGCCCCGCAGCGCCGCCGCCGCGGCCAGCACCAGCAGCAGCAACAGCAAGTCCGCGATGCCGAACCGACGCGCTTCCGCCATGGCCGTCCTCACGCGCTCACGAGGAGCCGCGCACGAAGTAAGCGCTTACGCGGCCCACTTACTTCGTGCGCAGCTCGTCTGACTGACACAATAGACGATCAGGACGTATGATAGCCCGCCGGAGCCTGCGGAACAGCCCGCGCTCGATCGCCGCTTGCGGCTTAGCGGTCCGGCCGCCGCTAAACCGCAAGCGACGCCCCGGGGCGGGGCTTGCAACTCGACCCGGCGCCGGCTAGTTTAACGGGGAACGCCGTTTGTGACGCGCGACTAAAGACCCCCTGGTGTGGGAGAGTTGGCATGGGACGCATTCGGAACCGCCGGGAACTGCGGGACCAGTTCGACGCCGCCGAGGCGCGGCAACGCGAGGACGAAGCCCCGGACACCGAGGAAGAAGACGAAGAAGAAGAAGACGAAGAAGAGGGCGAAGCCGAGGCTGGCGAGGCCCCTGAAGCCGGCGAAGAGGGTGATGAGGAGCGTGCTGAGGAGGGCGAGGACGAGGAAGAAGTTCCGGTAAAGAAGAAAAAGAAGAAGGTGGCGGCGGTCAAGGAACCGAAGCCGAAGCGCGTTCGCACACCCAAGCATATCCGCATGCGCGTCGTCTGGGGCGTGTTCAACAACTCCAACCAGCGCGTCCATACGTTCCCCTACCCGCAGAAGCAGGAGGCGGACGATTACGCCGTCAAGATGAAGGGCGAGAGCAAGACCAACCAGACGTACTTCGTCCAGCCCGTCAAAGAGCCGATTGAGGAAGAAAAGAAGAAAGAGTGAGCGCGACGGGCTCTTACGAGCCGCGACCGTCAGGGAGCGTTCCCTACGCTCCCTGACGGTCGCGGTTCGTAACTCGTAATACGGGTAAAGTGCAGTGGATCGTGCGGGGAGGGTACGCGGTTTGCTCAATCAAGGCGTGTTGCTACGCGCACCGCTGGTCCCGCGTTGGCAGGTTCCCGAAGGCCGCTTCCGCAAAGCCGGGAGGAGGTTCGACTTGTATAACCGCACCTACTACGGCATCGCTCCCCTGGCGGTTTGGCTGTTGGTCGCCGTCCCGGCTTTTCAAATGCCCGGGATTACCCTCCCCACCCTCGATTTCCCTTTTTTCCGCGACCTGTCCATCGCCTTTATCATGTTCGTCAGCGCCGGCCTGGGATTTCCCTTCCCGGAAGAAATCCTCATCGTCGGCGCCGGCATCTGGACCGCGGCGCACCCGGAATACGGCGTGTTCGGGTATCTGATGCTGCCGGTCTGCATCGCCGGCGTGCTCATCTCGGACGGGATGCTGTACGGCATCGGCCGACTCTTCGGACCGCGGCTGCTGAAGCGCGCCTGGGTTCAGAAGATGTTGCCGCCGGAGAAGTTGGTGCGCATCGAGCACAATTACCAGCATTACGGCGTCAGCATCCTGCTGTTCGGCCGTCTAGTACCCGGTATCCGCCTGCCACTCTTCCTGACGGCGGGGATCATGCGGCTGTCGGTGCCGCGTTTCATCCTGGCCGACGGCCTGGGGGCCGTACTCGGCAACACCCTGCTCTTCTTCCTCGGCTACTGGGGCGGCGATTCGGTGATGTACTATGTGAAGACCACCGAGGAAAAAGTGGTCAACAGCCGGCCGCTCATGGTCATTATCGGGGTGGTGGCGGTGTCGGCATTCCTGCTCTATCGCTTCCTGCGGCGTCCGGTGCCGGAAGGCGATATCAAGAAAGAAGTGCCCATCATCGGACCGCAGATTGCCGCCCGTATCGAAAGTGCCGATGCGACGAACCAAAACAAACCCGAAAGCGCCGAGAAAGCGGCTCCCCCGGCCGAAGCGGACAAGCCGGCAGAGGCAGTCCAGGCGGGTATTACCGCGGGGAACGGTGAGATCGTGAAAAGCGAGGAGCCCGCGGCGAAAGCCCAGCCGTGAGGCCCGCCTCGTCTTGACGCTCGCGCCGCTTCCTTGTTATAAGGGATGTCTGGCACATCTGGCGCTCGTCTTGCGCGCCGCTACGGCGCCGAACGGAGGGGACGATGACCGGGACACCGAATCGTCGCGAGGTTTTGGCTCTGGGACTTGGCCTGTCGCTGTCTGGCGTGGCGCTCGGCCAGCAACCGAACGTGCGCGAAGTCAAGCCGGGGCCGAACGTGCAAGACCCCGGCCGGTTCGATCCGTTCCCTAAAGTGCCCAACGACAATTTTTGGGTGCTCGATTTCCGCTTCAAAGACCCGCGTCTGATCGTCGCCGACGTGCCCGCACGCGGCAAGAAAGTGTGCTGGTATCTCTGGTACCAGGTCATCAACAAGACCAACAAGCCGCGCACGTTCTTCCCCGTGTTCGAACTGGTCACGCGCGACCGCAACACACGCCACCGCGACCAGTTTTTGCCGACGGTCCACGAGTCCATTCGAGAGATCGAAGACCCGAAGAACTATTACAAGATCAAGAATTTCGCGTCGATCTCCGAAGACCCGATCCCGCCCTCGAAGGAGGACGATGCGGTGCTGCGAGCCGTCACCGGCCTGGCCATCTGGGACGACGTCGATCCGGACGCGAACTTCTTCGATATCTTCATCGCCGGCCTGTCCAACGGCTACACAATCACCGATCCGATCGCGCCGGGCACGCCGGACGTGGTGCGGCGCAAGACGCTGCAACTGGCGTTCAAGCGCGTCGGCGACCGCTTCGACATGAAATCGAGCGAGATTCAGTTTCAGCCGCCCGCGACGTGGGTCTATCGCGGCTCGCCCCAGGAGATTCCGGGGCTGAAAAAGAAGCCAATGATGCCGGAGATGCCCCCGAAGCCCGGCTGAGAAGCGCGCGAAACGCGAACAACCAGTGGCCGATTCATCCCGTTATTGATAAGGTCGAGGGGAGCGAACAAATTCGTCCCCGGTCCGTGAAGGTGAGGCAGACATGGCTCATAAGAAAGGTCAAGGCTCCAGTCGCAACGGTCGCGATTCCAACAGCCAGCGCCTGGGCATCAAGGTATACGGCGGCGGCCATGTGACCATCGGCAGCATCATCGTCCGCCAGCGCGGCACGCGCTACCACCCCGGCCGCAACGTCGGCCGCGGCAAGGACGACACGCTGTTCGCCCTCTCCGAGGGCGTCGTCAACTTCGACCGCGACGGCCGGCGCATCAACGTCGTTGCCCAGGAGTGACCCCGTATTGCCGCTTGCGGCTTAGCGGGAGAGACCGCTAAGCCGCAAGCGGCGAAGGTCACCTCCTCCGACTCGCCAATCCCATCGTCACGAACAGCATCATCAGTACGAGGGCGACCAATAGCGCCCCGGAAGCCGCGCCGATCAGCGCTCCGGTGAACGCCTGCGCGCGGTCGGTCCAGGTCGCCAGCACCAGCCCGCCGATGCACGCTCCGAGCGGCGCCCAGCTGTTGCGCCCGATCGGCTCCCATCCCCGAGAGGCGAGCGTCGCTCCGATGATCGAGCCGAGGATGGCGCCGGGGATCGTCCCGATGGCGCCCACCACCATCACCCCAGCTACCGCCCCGACGAGCACTCCCGCCAGCGCGCCGAAGATGCCGCCATAGAAGTGCGCGAAGCGAACGGCGTTGATGGCGCCGAACACCCGGCCGAAGCGCGCGCCAGCCAGGTAACCGGCGAGACCCAGGACGCCCATGCCCACCCACATGCCGTAGTGGGCGTTGTTCTCCGTCGCGAGCAGCGCTCCGGTCGTTGCCCCACAGCCGGCGCCGTAAGCGGCAGCCGCCCGGACCGTGGCCCAAATCGGGTTGCTGGTCCCGACCGGCAACCGGGGTAATCCTGCGTCCTCTTCCGCCACGGGATAGTAGCTCCAGAACCAGAAGGCGTAATCCTCGACGAGCTGATTCGCTTCCGGCGGCTGCTCAACCGAGAGCGAGGATAACGGCACGAAATCGGACGCGGCGCCGCGCCGAATCTCGGCGACGAGGCCGAGCCGAACGTCCTCGGCGAACTCCACAAGACCGACGAGACTCACCAACTCGGCCTCGTCCCCCTCGTCGTTCAGTTCGCGACACTTGAGCGGGAAGACGAGCCGAGTTGTCAGATAGCGGTGATAGTCGTGGAGTGATTCATCGGAGACGAGCGGGATGTCTGCGCCGATCGGAACGCCCAGGGCGCTGTGGATACGTGCCTCCTGCTCGTCCAGTCCCATCGGCCGCCGTCTCGGCGACACTGGAACGAGACGCGACGTATCCAGCTCCAAGTCCGTCTCGGCGAGCCAGATCGAATCGAAATCCAGTCCTTCCTCCTCGCAGCGGTCGCTAAAGGCGGGGTCGATGCGCGCCCGGGTTTCTTCCGTCCAGAGCAGGTGGCAATTCGGCGGCTCGCTCTGCGTGTCCACACCGAGAACGGTCGCGGTCCAGCCGCCGAGGTCGAGTTCGGGAAAATCGGGATCGCGGACGCCGGCCTTGACGCGCACCGGAACACCCGTCCCGAAGCTGCTCATCACCTCCGAATCGGCACCGCGCGGCGTGAAAGGGATGACCTGACGAGAACCCGACGGCTTCTTTTTCTTCTTTTTCCGCGACACGATGGCGCCCTGCCTGACTCGGTTCGT
>JBBQPD010000485.1:0-5334 GCA_038331535.1 Gemmatales bacterium
CGTTCCGGACGGGCCGGCGTGCCGAAGAGCTTTTCGCCGGGAGTGGAATCCTTGTGGACGCCGGAGCGTGCCCCGATCTGGGTGTGATCGGCGATGTGAACGTGGTCGGCGATACCGACCTGGCCGGCGAGGACGACGTACTCGCCCGTGTCGGTCGAGCCGGCGATACCGACCTGGCTGACGAACAGGTTGTGTCGGCCGATCTGGCAATTGTGGCCGATCATCACGAGGTTGTCGATTTTCGTCCCGCGGCCGCCGGGCCGGGCCGTCTCGGCGGTCGCTCGCAGCCTCGCCCCCCCCCCCCCCCCCCCCCCCCCCCCCCCCACCGCCGCACTCCGCCGGTCGGCTTGCTCGCCGGGTGGGGCCGGTTTCCTTTCGCCTTCGCCGAGAAGGCGCGCGCGATCGGCCTGCCGGTGGTCTGCGTCGGATTGAGCGGCGAGGCGGCGCCGGAGTTGGCCGCGATTACCAAGCGCTTCTACTGGTCCAGTCCGACGCGCCTGGGGCGCATGATCCGTTGCTTCAAGCGCGAGGGCGTCGAGCGCGTCGTCATGGCGGGCAAGGTCCACAAGGCCAACCTGCTGTATCGGCCCTGGAAGATGCTCACGCTGTTGCCGGACTGGCGAGCAATTCGCCTGTGGTGGTTCCGCAAGCGCAAGGATAACAAGGACGACACCCTGCTGTTGTCCTTGATCGATGAATTCGCCAGCGAAGGTCTGACATTCGATTCCGCCCTCAACCTCTGTCCGGAGTTACTCGTGCGTCCCGGTGTCCTGACGCGCCGCTGCCCCACCGCCAAGGAAGAGGCCGATGTCGCCTTCGGCTGGGAAATGGCCAAGAAAATGGGCGAGCTGGACGTCGGCCAGAGCGTCGCCGTCAAGGAGATGGCCGTCCTCGCGGTCGAGGCCATCGAAGGCACCGACAGCGCCATCACCCGCGCCGGCGAGTTGTGTCGCCGGGGGGGATTCGTCGTCGTGAAGGTGGCCAAGCCGCAGCAGGACATGCGTTTCGACGTGCCGACCATCGGCACGGGAACCATCGAGACGCTGTACCGGGCCGGCGGCCGGGTGCTGGCCATCGAGGCGGACCGCACCATCCTGCTCGACGAGGCGGAGACGCTGGCGCTCGCCGACCGCTATGGCATCACCATCGTGGCCCGCGCCGCGGCGACTGTGCCGCTTGTGGCATAGACGTGGTTTCAAAACCTCTCCCCCAACCCCCTCCCCTGCAAAGGGAGGGGGCGAATGCCGGCTTGCTCCCCCTTCCCTCGTAGGGAAGGGGGTCGGGGGGTTAGGTTGGGAAACGGCCGCGAAGCCGCAATTCGTCAATAGTTTCCCCGAGAAAACTTGACCAAGGACACTCCAGTAAGGATGATGATGGTGTTTGCATCGGATGACGGCCTTCTCGGTCCCGACCTGTCTCGACCGCAGGCCGTCGCTCCAGATCGGATTCACCGCAAATGGGCATGATGACGTTCCAGTTGCCGGCCGGGCTGTCCGCGGACGCGGACCGAGACCTGGAACGCGCCTGCGTCGGCGGCGGACCGGATAACATGCCCTGGCCGACAGCGTTGCAGCGGCAGGACGGCAAAATCACCGCGAAAAAAGCGGTGGACGAGAGCGGCTTTTTCCTCGCCCCCTGGCCCATCGAGAAGATCGGCCGGTTGATGACCAGCTCGGCGACCCTCATGGAACGGGCCGCCGCCTACAATCTTCTCACCGAGCTGGCCCGCGGCAAGGTCAACCAGGTACGCAACCAGGCGGCCGACTGGGTCGCCGGCGGCTTGCAAATGTCCCCCGAACTTCAGCAACAGCTGCGCGACCTTGCCCGTGCTTTCGGACTGGTGATGACGCAGGACAGTCCCGAGGCGGTCGCCCGCCAGGCCAACGCCTCCCTGACCCTCGGCTTCCAGACGGCAAGTCAACTCGTCCGAACCTACTCCGAACAGGTGTTTTCCGTCCGCACTCAGCGCGGCAAACTCGACACGACGCTCGGCTGCCGGATCGGAAGCGTTCCCCCGCCCGCTCCCGTCGCCGCGGAACTCGCGCGCGCCTGCAACTCCCTTTGCGTCCCCATTTCCTGGAGCACCGTCGAGGCGGAACAGGCCGGCTACCGCTGGAAGGAAACCGACGCTCTCGTGGACTGGGCGGTCCAGCAAGGAGTGCCGCTCTCGGCCGGGCCGCTGATCGACTTCTCGTCCGCGCTGATTCCCGCCTGGTTGTGGGAGTGGGAGCGCGACGTGCCGAGCATGGCGACGTTCATGGTCCGCTTCGTCGAGGCCGCCATCCGCCGTTACCGCGGCCGCATCCGCCGCTGGCACCTGACGTCGGCCAGCAACTGCGCGACGATCCTCGGCCTGGGCGAGGACGAGCTGCTCGGCCTGACTTATCGCCTGGTCGAGTCGGCCCGGCAGGTCGATCCGGGGCTGGAGTACGTCATCGGCGTGTCGCAGCCGTGGGGCGAGTACATGGCCCAGAGCGACCGCACCCATTCGCCGTTCATCTTCGCCGACACGCTGATCCGCTCGGGCCTGAACCTCGCGGCCCTCGATATCGAGATCGTGATGGGCGTCACGCCGCGCGGCAGTTACTGCCGCGACCTGCTGGAGGCATCGCGTCTCATCGACATGTACGCCTTGTTGGGCGTGCCGTTGCGCGTGACGCTCGGCTATCCATCCGACGACAAGGCCGACCGCGACGCCGATCCCGAAATGCGCGTGGACGGCGGCCGCTGGGGCGACGGTTTCTCGCCCACGTCGCAGGCCGACTGGGCCACCGCCTTCACCGCCCTCGCCCTGGCGAAGCCGCCCGTTCACGGCGTGCAGTGGACCCACCTCTCCGACGCGGAGCCCCACCAGTTCCCGCACTGCGGCCTGGTGGACGCGCACGGCGTGCCGAAGCCGGCGCTGGCCCGCCTCCGCGACCTCCGCGAACGCTACCTGAGTTGACGCCCTCGTGGCGGGGCACCGCTTTTTCCTTATCCGAATGACATTCGTGCCCATCTCCATTAATCTCTTGGGCGGTCCGTGGTCCATCTTGCGTTAGAAGAGTTGGGAGCGGACACCCCAATCCTAATCTCAGTCAACGCGGAGGTGTGGTCATGATGCTTCGATCGACCCTATCCCTCACCGTCGTACTGCTCGCCGGCAGCGCGCTTGTCGCGGGCGACCTAAGCTCCGGCCCACCGGTCGGAGCGGAGAATGATCGCCGCGGGTTTCGCCCGCAGTTCGTGACCGGCCCCAGCGCCGGCAAGAACCTCTGCCCGGTCTGAAACACCAAGTTTGACC
Organism: Gemmatales bacterium; assembly: GCA_038331535.1. Taxonomy (GTDB): domain Bacteria; phylum Planctomycetota; class Planctomycetia; order Gemmatales; family Gemmataceae; genus JBBQPD01. The sequence continues at coordinate 3,284 of JBBQPD010000485.1, forward strand.
TGGTTGCTCTCATCTTCGTCCGCGAGACGAGCGACCCCTTGACCAGTCTGGTCAAGAAGATCGACGAACGGGTAGAGGCGGCTGCCGGCAAGGCGACCCGAGAAATGGGCGTCTATGTCATCTTCGACAACAACGGCACCGGCCTGGACACGCGGCTTCGTGGGATGGCCGAGAAGGAAGCCCTGAAGCGCGTCTCCCTCTGCATTGGCGTTCCGCCGGCGGACTACGGAGTAGTCGCGGAAGCTGATATCACTGTCGTGATTTACGGTATCGCTCCGCGCCGCACAGAAAAAGTGACGGCCAACTTTGCCCTCCGCAAGGGCGAGCTGAACGAAGCCAACATCGAGGCGATCGTCAAGTCGCTGTCCGAGGTGTTGCCCAAGTGACAGTCGCCTTGCCCACAACAGAAAGCCCGTAGGTAGCGACTCGCGGACCTTCGCGATTAGCCCGGAGTATTCACCGCAGAGGATCGCAGAGGATCGCAGAGGAAAACCACAACGAATGTGGTCCACTCGTTACGCTGGTCCGTTCCCCGTTTTCTTTCGGAACACCGTGACTCACAGTATGTTGCCTGAACCTCTTGCGAGTATTCCCTCTGCGTCCCTCTGCGTCCTCTGCGGTGAATAATCCGGGTTAGCACCTGCGCAGGATCTGTGTGGACCGGATTCCCCTCCCGCGTGAAATATCTCGCCGCCGACAGGCATCCGGTCCGTTTTCGACCTAGACTTGGGTGTCGAAGACGGTGCGCAAACTCCCCGTGAGACGCAAGCCATGCAGGGCCGGGTGTATCTGGGTCGCTACGAGACGATTCGCCTGATCGGCGAGGGCGGCATGGGGCGAGTATATCTCGCCAACCAGCTCGACCTCGGCCGCCAGGTCGTCGTCAAGGTGATGCACGAGCATATCGCCGCCGACCCGGTGTTCCGCGAGCGCTTCACGCGCGAAACGCTCCTCATGGCCCGCTTCCAGCACCCCTACGCCGTCACCCTCTACGACGCCAAGTTCGACGACGCCGACGGCTCGTGCATTGTCATGGAGTACATCCGCGGCGTCACGCTCGAAGACCTGATTCGCGGCGGCCAGCGCCTGGAGCCGGCGCGCGTCGGCAAGCTGCTGCGCATGCTCTGCGAGGTGTTGCAGGCGGCCCACGCCGAGGGCATCATCCACCGCGATCTGAAGCCGGCCAACCTGATGATCGTGGACGCCAACACGAACTACGAGATGCTCAAGGTCATGGACTTCGGCCTGGCCAAGCTGTGCGTCCCCGATGAAGCCGAGCAGGCCGCGGTCAGTAACGCCGAGTTCGCCGTCGGCACGCCGGGCTACATGTGCCCGGAGCAGGCCCGCGGCGAGCCGATGGACGGTCGTGGCGACCTGTACAGCGTCGGCGTCATCCTGTACGAGATGCTCAGCGGCTGCCTGCCGTTCGCCAAGAAATCGACGATGGAAGTGCTGCTGGCTCACGCCACCGAGGAGCCGCCTACGTTCTCGGAAGTGGGAGCCTCCGGCGTGGTATCGCCGGCCATTGAGGACGTGGTCCACTGGTGCCTGGCGAAAGACGCCACGGACCGCCCGGCCCATGCCCGCGTGCTGTCCGAGGCCTTCGAAGCCGCGCTGGCGGAGCGTCAGGTTGTAATACCGCCTGCCGCCCGGATGCCGATGCCAGACCGAACGCCCCGCCCCACGGCACGTCCCAGGCCCGCGCCGCCCTCCATGACGCCGGTACCGCCGACTGCGAAGGCGCCAGCGCCGCCGGCTCCCGTTCAATTCGATCCACTCGCCGTCGTCAACCACCTCGAAGCCTGGATGCCGGAGAAGATCGCCACGTACAAGCTGCGCGGCTTCATCCAGGACGTGGGCGGCGAGCTGGTCGAGAGCGTGCCCGGCCGCATCCGCGTCCGGCTCGGCGGCAAGGGCTGCGTCTACTCGCTGCCCAACCGCGGCGCCCTGTCCTGGATGGGTCTCGGCCGCAAGAACGCCGACATCGACCTGGAGCTGCGCCTGCAGCGCGCCGACCAGCAGGGCAATCAGCTGCACATCACCGTGCTGCT
>JBBQPD010000486.1:0-5324 GCA_038331535.1 Gemmatales bacterium
CATCTTCCCAATCGCCGACCTGATTAGGTGTTCCTGTGAAGACACCTGTGTCCGAGTTCTTTACCTTGTTGACGATCTCTTTAACTTCCACCTTGTCAAGATCGTCTTTCGTTCCCGAGTCACTGATGATCTTCGCGGAATACTTGATTCCCCATTGATATGCACGCTTGCCGCCTGGCAAGGTAGTCGGGTCGTTCTCAAGCGTGGAGACATATTTCATTTCCACTCCAATCGGAATCGCCGCCACGCTGAAGCCTTGGCTACGTGCGTGGATATTGGACGCGCCTCGGGTCTCTACGCCGATACAAAGCAGGCTATCCGAGCCAGGGGCCGTCTGGGTTTTCCCGAGCACCTCCAACGTTCCCGATTCCCTTATCCAAATGTCATTACGTTCCTTCTTGGCTTCGTTGAGTAACACGAAACTCCCGGCCCACGCTCTTCTCGGGTTAAGCCGACCGACAAACAAGGCGAGAAGCTCTCCGCCCTTCGACAGTTTCGCGCTCACGGTGAACGTGAACTTGGTCGGTACGCCCGGCGGAATGCGGTCCTTCATCCCCATCGGCGTGTCGGTGGCCCTGATGTGTTCCTGGATCTTCAGATCCTCATTCGTCTCCTGTTCCTCCCCGGCACCTTGCCCGTCCACTTTCGCCACCAGATTCACATCGTCTTCCACCGCGCTAGCCGCCAGCGCCACCAGCGTGATCATCACCGACTGCCCATTGACCATCTTCAGTACGGTCCGATCCAGCTGCGACAATCCCGACGGGATAGCGACCTCGACCGTATGCACCCCGGGGCCGGCATTGTTCAACGTGACCGCCAGCTGCACCGGCTGCGCAGGATTGACGAACAACACGTCGTCGCTGTGATTGAGTGTCCCGTTGATCGCCAGCGTGACATGCGGGGCGTAAGGACCGCTGACGACGTTCCAGAGGAACGACTGGCTGGTGCTGAGAGTGGCGTTGGCAGCCGTCACGGTGACCTGGGACGACCCAGGCGTGCTGCCGAGTATCCCGTAAATCGCGCCCGAGGCGCTAGCGATGAAGAGACCAGCGGGCAGGCCGGTCGCGGAATACGTCACCGACGCGCCGTTCCAGTCCCCGCCCTCAAGCGCCAGCGAAACCGAGGAGTTTACCGTGCTATTTTGTAGTCCGGGGGGCGCCAGCCACGGCGCCTCCACCGTGGGGGTAAGCGCGCCGATCGTCCAGTTGAACGAAACACTTGCCGTGTACGTCCCGTCGGTCGCCGACACGGTGGCGCTGTAGACCCCGGCCGTGGTGTACCCATCGAGGAAACCGGAGATAATGCCGGTGGCCGGATCGATGCTGAGTTCCGATGGCAAGCCCGCGACCGAGTACGTCAGATCACCGCCGCTCGCGTCCTCGGCACGGATTTCCAACCAGGGATCGTCGCCCACGGCGTTCGTTTGATTTCCCGGAGTGGTGATGGTGATCGGGTTCGTCGGCGTCGGGGTGCTGGCCAGTACGGTCCAGCTGAACGTCGCGCTGTCGTTGTACGTGGAGTCGCTCGCCGTGACGGTGATGGTGTACGGACTGGCCCCGGAAGCGTTGCTCGGGATCGTGCCCGAAATCAGGCCGGTGCTGGCGTCGATGCTCAATCCGGACGGCAGCCCCGTGGCACTGTAAGTGAGCGCGGTGTTATTCATGGAACTGGCCGTGATTTGTAGTGCGACCGAATCGCCCACAATGCTCTGCTGATCGGCCGGCGGGGTCACGGCGACAGGAGAGAGAACGAACCAATTGAAGCTCTGGCTGTCGGAGTTGACGCCATCGGTCGCCGTCACGGACGGGGAGTAGAGACCCTGCGCGACCGCACTGGCGGCCAGCGTCCCGGAAATGAGGCCCGTGCTGGCGTTAATGCTCAGGCCGTCCGGCAAGTCGGTGGCGCTAAATGTTGGCGTCCCGCCGCTGGTATCGATGACCGCTAGCTGAAGGGAAACCGTATCGCCGCCATTGTCGAATTGAGCGCCGGGATTCGTCACGGTCAACGTCTTGGGCGTCACGGTCCAGGAGAATGTCAGGCTGTTGCTGAAGGTGCCGTCGACGGCGGTCACGGTCACGCTATAAGGTCCGGCGGCCGCGTCGCCCTGGGCGATGGTTCCCGCGATCAAACCCGTAGCCGGATCGATGTCCAGTCCGTCCGGCAGTCCGGCCGCGCTGTAGCTGAGTGTCGCGCCACTGGCCGAGTCGCTGGCCGTGATTTGCAGAGAAACCGTGTCCTCTTCGACACTGCTCTGGCTGCCGGGCGCGGTGAACGAAATCGCGTCGGCCGTCACGGTCCAGACGAAGGTCGTGCTGCCGCTGTAAGTGCCGTCCGACGCCGTGACCGTCGTCTGATAGGGACCGGCCGCTGCTGCTCCGCTGGCGATCGTACCGGAAATCGCGCCGCTGCTCGCGTCGATGGTCAGACCAGTGGGAAATCCCGTCGCGCTATACGAGAAGGTGTTCCCGCCCGGCGAGCTGGCTTGCACCTGCAGGGCGACGGCGTCACCCTCGATATTGGACTGGTCGCCGACAGGGTCCACGTTGATGCGCGGCGCCACGTTCCATTCAAACGAGCCGCTGTCGGAGCCGGTGCTGCAATTGGCCGTGACGGTTACCCCATACGGCAACAGTTGCGCGGCGCCCGCTCCGATCGTACCCGAGATCAGTCCGGTGCTGGAGTCGATGGAGAGGCCGGAGGGCGCGCCCGTCAGGCTATAGGTCAGCCCGCTGAGTCCGGACCCGTTCGCGGAAACGGTCGTCGCCTGAACCGACGCGGTGTCGCCTGCCAGGTTCCACTGGTCGGAAATCGCGAGCACGATGGGCGAATTCGGGGTGATGACCTGGGTCAAACCGGCGGAGCTGCCGCCATAGTTGCTGTCGCCGCTATAGTCGGCGGTGATCGGGTCGTTGCCGACGGGCAACGTCGAAGTGCTGAAGAAGGCGCTGCCGTTGCTGAGGCTCACCGTGCCCAAGGACGAACCATTCTCCTTGAAGGTGACGGAACCCGTCGGCGTGCCGCTCGCACCAGTCACCGCCGCTGAGAAAGTGAGGTCCGAACCGTAAATCGAGGGGTTCGACGACGAGGATAGCGCAACACTTGTGGTCGCCTTGACGGTGAGCGTGAAGTACTGAGTGGGGTTCATTATGCCGCCGTTGGCGGCCGTGAGATAGAGAGAGTATGTGCCGTTGCTGCCGGTCGCGGGCGTCCCAGCCAAAGTCGCCGTCCCGTCACTGTTGTCGGTGAAGCTCACGCCGCTCGGCAGACTGCCGGATTCGCTCAAGGTCGCCACGGGGTAACCGGTCGTCGTAACGGTGAAGCTCCCCGCCTGACCCACCGTGAACGCCGTGCTGCTGGCGCTCGTGAAGGCCGGCATCGCGCTGACTTCCGCCGTGTCGCTGGTCGTCAGCGTGCCATCGACGTTCGTGAAAGTGATGCCGATGGGGAAGGAGCCGGTCGCGGAGTAGGTGTGGTCATGCGAGACGTAGAACGTGCCACTGCCGCCCAGGACATCAAAAGTGTCGCTGCTGCCGTCTCCCCAGGCGACCGTAGCGCTACCGTACAGCACACTGGTGTTCGAGTCGTAAAAAACCGCCAGCGTGTAATTGCTGCTCACACCCTGTGTGTACGCGAACGTCGGGTCGGGGCTTACGCTCAGGGTGCCGCCCTGCGAGACGGCTGGCGCGGGAGCGATCGAATTATTCTGTGAAGTCGCGGCAGGGTCGGCGACCGGCGCGGCTTGCTGAGCGGCGCTCAGGGCAGACAGGGCCGCGAAGTCGCTCGCGGAAAAAGCCGAACCGCTCGTACTCGTCGGCTGCCCCCCTGATGGGGCAGCAGTGGCGTTACCCGACGCGCCGCCTTCGGGAACCGACCCGCCCATCGACCCGGACGAGGCTGCCCCGCCCGCGCCGCTGCCGCCCTTCTCTCCGGAGGGCGCGGCGACATGGGCATGATCCGCTTCACTGCTATCGCCCAACGGCGAGTTCAGGGCGTCCGTCTTCGGATCGAAGGCGTCCCAGAAGCGCAGCAGCCGGGTCAGCGGATCGTCGGCGTTCGGCGGCTGGCTTTCTTGGGCCGGCCGCGGCGCTTCCGGCGGCGTCGAGACAGCGGGTTGATTCGCGGACGTGGTGACGGGCGGGAGGGGGCGATCCGGCTCGTCCTCTGGTACGGGCGTGATGGCCGCGACGAACTGCGTGACGGCCTCGGCCGGCGCCGGGGAAACCAACTGAACGTGGCTCTGTTCCGGCGGATCGGGCGGCTGGGGCAGAGCATTGGCGAAAACGACAAGACTACCCGCCGCAAGGCGATCTTCAAGCTTTACGAGTTCGAGCTGCCGGGAAGGGGGGGGGGGAAATAGCGCGTCGTCCGGCGGGGCGCCGGTTGCTTGCCCAGCGCCGAAAAAAGTTCGAGAAGGCGTCAAGACGAACGGGACGCGCCATGTGGTGCCCATAGGCTGAATGCGGCTGACGATTGAGAGCAAGGAAAGGTAGTGTTGGAACTGCGTCAGACGCATTGAAGATGAGAGTAACCCCGCCCTGTGAGGATAGCAAGGGCAGTTTTGACGAAAATAACGCTTTTGCCAATAATAATTGGACACCTCCGCTGACCGAAGGTCTCCAGGGGAGCGTCCTAACCATCACCACGCAATCGGTGTGAGCGGGACATCCACCAAGGCTTGTCCCTCGGACAGATACCACGCCGCCGAAGAAAACCGCCAGTGCTCCGCAGCGCGGACCAGCCCGCTCCGGCGGGGATTGTCGTGAATGTAGTCCACCTTTTGTCGCCAGAAGGGTTCCTTTTGGATCGCTATAGGATGACGGCTTGGCTGCCAGAAGCGGCGCTGACGGTCCGCCGTGGCTTGCTCTCGCAACGTCCTGGGAAAACAGCCGGGCAGATGTTTCTCGCAATAATCGCACAACTGCCGTCCCGTGAACTTGCGGAAAGCGGTCAGCGTCTGCTTGAGCCGTTCCGTATCGTAGTCCCCATCGAACACAATCAGATGCAAATGGGTCGGCATCACGACGAAAGCGTTGATGCGCAAGTGCTTTTCGCGATGACAGAAGGTGAGGCTCTCCGTCACGATCTGGCAGGTCGCTTCGCGGATGAACACGGGCAGCCACTCCACCACCGAGTAGGTGAGGAAGTAAACGGCGGCTTCGGGGTGAAGACGGTAACGCTCCATGAGAATGATTGTAGGTTCCAGTGGGGCAACAACAGGAGAGAGTGAAGTTGTTGCAAGCATGGGAGACCTTCGGTCCGGCAGAGTGGCACGGTAAGGATACCGTGCCACAACGCGGATTGAATGCATGGGAGTCATTAGG
>JBBQPD010000487.1:0-5319 GCA_038331535.1 Gemmatales bacterium
ATCTCCATCGGCCGGCGCTTGCAAGACCCGCTCGCCGAGCTGGTCAAGATCGACCCGCAGCACGTCGGCGTCGGTTTGTATCAGCACGACGTCAACCCGAAGCAATTGCGCGAGTCGCTGGACGGCGTCATCGAATCGTGCGTCAACACCGTCGGCGTCGATCTGAACACGGCGAGTGTGCCGCTGCTGCGCCATGTTTCCGGCATGAACCAGCTCGTGGCCCGCGACCTGGTCGAATACCGCAAGGCGCATGGACCGTTCAGCAGCCGCGATCAGCTCATGCAGGTTCCCGGCATCGGCGAGGCGCGCTACACGCAGGCCGCCGGTTTCCTCAAGCTCAACGAAGGTGTCAACCCACTCGACCGGACGTGGATTCATCCGGAGAGCTACGGCCTGGCGACGCAGATCCTCAACGATCTTGGTTTCAGCCCCGAGGCACTGCTCGATTCGCAGAAGCTCGTCGAGTTGCGCGCGAAGCTGAACACGGTTAACCCGGAGGAGATGGCGGCTCGTCTCCAAATTGGCGTGCCGACGGTTCTCGACATTTTCGACTCCGTGGCCCGTCCCGGCCGCGACCCGCGCGAGGATCTGCCGCCGCCCGTGTTCAAGAAGGGCATCCTCAAGCTGGAGGATCTTGAGCCGGAGATGGAACTGAAGGGCACCGTCCTGAACGTGGTCGATTTCGGCGCGTTCATCGACATCGGCCTGAAGGACAGCGGCCTCGTTCACATCAGCCAGATGGCCAACCGCTACGTCAAGAGTCCCTACGAAGTGGCGGCCGTCGGCGACGTGGTGAACGTGTGGGTGCTGGCTGTGGACAAGGAACGGCACCGCGTTTCGCTGACGATGATCAAGCCAGGCACCGAGCGCAAACAGCAGGAACGCCGGCCGCCGCAGCGCGGGGGTGAACGCGGCGAACGCGAGCAAGGGCCGCCACGCCGCGAGCAAGGGCCGCGTCCGGCTGGTCCGCCGCGCGAAGGGGCGCCGCAGGGCGGAGGCGAGCGGCCGCGGGGAGGACCGCCGCGCCAGGGTGATCGCGGACCCCAGCGCGGCGGACCGCCGCCGCAACAACAGGGCCGTGCCTTGCCGCCGCGCGGACGTACCCGCATCGGCGGACAGCAAGGCCGTCCAGGACAAGGGCCTCCGGGGCAGGGTCGCGGTCCTGGTCAGCAGGGAGGCGCGGAAGCAACTCCCCCTGCCGCCGAAGCCGAACAGCCCCAGCGCAAGAAGAAGGCGCCGCCGAAGCCGAACCTGTCGCAGCAGGCGCTCGCCGGCGCGTCGCCTCTGGGCACCTTCGCCGAACTCGCCGCCTTCTGGGAAGCCAAGAAGGAGCCGGCCGAAAAGACCCCGGCCGAAGCGACCGCCGAGCAACGACCGCAGGAGCCGGCGACCGAGGAACCGACAGCGCCGCCTTCTGCGTGAGACAGAGGTGAGGCACGAAAGAAGCACACGAGCCGCGATCGTCAGGGAGCCTTCCCCACGCTCCCTGACGGTCGCGGCTCGTGTGCTTCTTCCTTGCCCTTGTAATAGCAGACGACGCCAGAGTTTGTAGGGAACGAGTGAAACATTCTTCTAGCCAGCAATCTCCAAAAAATCGCTACAATCCGTGCCCCACTCTGCCGATAGAAGGGAGAAGCGATCCGTGCCGGGTCGTGTGAATCTCGGCCGAGGAGGGACTTCGGATGAACGGGCGAAAGTGGATCGTGCGCGGGTTGACGGGAGCGGCGCTGGCCTGGTTGGCGGGGGGAGACGCGTCGTTGAGCGCGCGTCAGCCAGCCGCGCCTGCCGGCAAAGCGACAGCCATTTCCCCAAAGACGGCCGCCGTGGTCAACGGCGAGTCGATCGGCATGGCCGAGCTGGACGCTGTGTTGAAACAGGCTCCGATGGCCGTCGAGGCGTCGGAGGAAGTGCGCAAGCAGATGCGCCGCCACGCCCTGGCCATGCTCATCGACGACACGTTGATGCAGCAGTTCCTCAAGGCCAACACGCCGCAGGTGCCGAAGACTGACATCGATCAGAAGTTGGCCGAGATGGATGCCGCGCTGAAGAAAGAGAACAAGAGCGTCGAGTCGTTCTGCAAGGAAAACGGCCAGACCGTCGAGCAACTGCGCGACGGCCTGTCCTGGATGCTCCGCTGGTCGGCCTGGGCGAAGACCAACATCAACGACGGCAACGTGAAGAAGTATTACGAGGAATACAAGGACTTCTTCGACGGCACGACGGTGCGGACCAGCCATATCGTGGCGCGGATGGCGCCGAGCGCCAGCGCGGAAGACAAAGCCAAGGCGAAGGCTCAGCTCCTCGAGCTGCGCGGCCAGCTCGAGGCCGGGAAGGTTGACTTCGCGACGGCGGCGAAATCTTTTTCGCAGTGCGAGAGCAGCAAGACCGGCGGCGACCTCGGCTTCATCGCCCGCAAGACGATGGTCGAGGAATCCTTCGCGAAGGCAGCCTTTGCGCTGCAAGTCGGCCAGGTCAGCGACGTGGTCGAAACGGGGTACGGCCTGCACATCATCAAAGTAACCGAGCGCAAGGCCGGCCCGCCATCCGACTTCGAGAAGATCAAGCTCCAGGTCCGCGACTTTTACACGGAAGAAGTGCGCCAGACGATTCTCGCCCAGCAGCGCCAGGCGGCGAAGATCGAAGTGAATATCCCGTGATTCAGGAGCCGCGCACGTAGTAAGCGGGCCAAGGAGCCGCGCACGTAGTAAGCGGGCTTCATAACCGCTTACTGCGTGCGCGGCTCCTACGCCATCACCTTGTCCGGCCGCAGGCGCTGTCGGCGCGCGTCGAAGAGACCGACGCCAACCAATTTCCCTGTGTCGTCGAATACCGCCACCTCGATGGGAGCCTCGGTATCGGCGGCGCTTGCCACTGATACGTCGCGCACCTCGCGCCCCTGGATAAGCGACCGGACGTCTTCCGCCGAGAGCGCGACGCGCGGCAATTCGACCAGCGCCGCCGTCGGGGGCAAGAGGCGCGCGCGTGCCGCCTCCGCGTCCGTTTCCAGGGAGACTGCGTCCTCGACGGCGAACGGCCCAACGCGCGTCCGCCGCAGCATCTGGACATAGGCTCCGCAGCCGAGGCGATCGCCGAGGTCGCGGGCCACGGAACGGATGTACGTCCCTTTTCCGCAGCGTAATTCCAAATCAAGTTGCGGATACTCATAGCGCAGCATGTCGATGGCGTAAACGTGGACCTGTTTGGCCGGGAGAGCTACTTCCGCGCCCTGCCGCGCCAGGTCGTAGGCCCGCCGCCCGGCGATCTTGGCGGCGGAGTAAGACGGCGGCACCTGATCGCTTGCGCCGATGAACTCCGCGAGTCGGGCCGCGAGGGTCGCGCGGTCGGGAGCCACGGCGTCCACTACGGGTGTCACGACGCCGTCGGCGTCGTCGGTGTCGCTGCGGCCGCCGAGGATAATGGTTGTGCGATAGGTCTTGCCCATGCGCTGCACATATTCCGCCAGGCGCGTCGTCGAGCCGAGGCAGAGGACGAGGACGCCGGTCGCCAGTGGGTCGAGCGTACCAGTGTGGCCCATGCGCGTGCCGCGCGGGAACCATTTCTGGGCACGGTCCAGCGCCGCGCGCGACGTCATCCCTCCCGGCTTCTCGATGACCAGCAGTCCTTCGTAGCGAGGAGGCATATCGACTCCGTCGTCAGTCGTCCGTAGTCAGTAGTCAGTGGTGCAGGTAGGAGGTTCGTTGGCCGCTTGCGGCTTAGCGGCGTACCCCGCTAAGCCGCAAGCGGCACTCACCAGCTGCAAAAGGACGGCGGCATGTCCGCGGCCCGTATCTGTGTAATCTATAACCCGGCGGCCGGAAGAGGTCGGGGAAGTGCGCGGCTCGACCGCTTGCGACGGACGCTTGGTGCCGCGGCCGAGTTTTGGCCCACGAGCGGGCCGGGGCAAGCGGAGGAGTTAGCGCTGCGGGCCGCGGGCACGGGGTTTTCCGTCGTGGCAGCGGCCGGAGGCGACGGCACCGTTCACGAGGTCGCCAACGGAGTCCTCCGCTCGGAATCGAACACGGTGACGCTGGCCGTGGTGCCCGTCGGTTCGGCCAACGACTATGCCCACAGCCTCGGCCTCGACGATCGCTGGTGGTTGCGCCCCGATCCGACTGTTTCGGTGCATCTCGTGGATGTCGGTATCGTTCGCTCAGGGGTGCGCAGCCGCTTCTTCGTCAACGGCCTCGGCCTCGGCTTCAACGGCGCCGTGACGCTCGAATCGCGACGTATCAAACGGCTTCAAGGACTGGCCCTTTACGGATTGGCGTTCCTCCGCGCTCTCTGGTTGCACTTTCACTCCCCGTTGATGACCGTTCGACTCGACGATGCCGAGGCGCGCACCCTGCCGACGCTGGCGCTGAGCCTGGCGCTCGGCCGACGCGAGGGCAACTTCGTGGTGGCGCCGAACGCCCTCCTGGACGATGGCCTGTTCGACTATGTTCACGTCGGCCCGTTGCGCCGCCGCGACCTGCTGGCGTTCGTACCAGGAATGATAACCGGTCGGCTGCGCGAACATCCCGACGTGCGCATGGGGAACTGCCGTCGTGTCCGCCTGCGCTCCGAGGCCGCGTTGACCGTTCACGTCGATGGCGAGTTCTTCTGCAAGCCGAACGATGACGTGCTCACGCTCGAGGTCGATCTGCTGCCGGCGCGCTTGCGGGTGTTGGGACGTTGGAAAAACAGCTCTTCGTAATTCACGACAATCTCCCGCTCCTCCTTGCTCGTCTGTATGGTATCCCCTGAAACCTTACTCCGTGGAGGATAACTCTCATGTTGCGTAAATGGTTGTGGACGTCGCTGGCCTCGGCGGCCGGGACGGCGGCGGTTGTCATCGCCGTGGCCAATCGTCCAGCGTCAGGTAACACCGCCGATCCGGTCAAAGAGACAAAGCCGGCCGAGAAGGTGTCCGTGAAGGACGAACAACCCGGCCGCGACGATCCGTCGGCCAAGGCGCAGTTGCCGATCGGCCAGGTCGTGCTGTTCAGCAGCGGCGTCGGCTACTTCCAGCGCGAAGGCACCGTCGAAGGCACCGCCCGCGTCGATCTGTCCTTCCCGGTGACCGATATCAACGACCTGCTCAAGTCGATGGTGCTGCGCGACCTCGATGGCGGACACATCTCAACCGTCTCTTACGACTCCAACGCGCCCGTCGAGCGCACGCTGAAGTCGTTCGCCATCAACCTGACGGGCAACCCCGGCTTTGGCGCCATCCTCAATCAAGCGCGCGGCGAAAAGGTCGAAGTGGTGTTGCAGCAGGCCAACGCCAACCAGCCCGGCACCATGACCGGCACTGTCGTCGGCATCGAGAAGCAGCATGTT
>JBBQPD010000488.1:0-5318 GCA_038331535.1 Gemmatales bacterium
ACCCCGACGACCCCGCCAGCGACTGTGCCGGACACCGGCCTGTCGTCCTCCGTGGCGAGCGCCCTGTCCGACTCCCCCACCGCTCTGGCCGGCGCGGTCGGCGGCGAGGGGCGCGCGGTGGGCGTCGGTTACATCGACAGCGCCATCCCGCTGTCGCAGCTCCGCTTCCGGTTCGACGCCAGCTACGACAACAACCGCCCCGACCGGGCCGAGTTCTTCTACCCCAAGTGCGGCTGCTTCCGCGGCGCCAACCCGCCCGACCCGCGGGCGCCCGGCCCGCCGAAGCCCGAGACGCGCGTCGATAGTCAGGACTACTCCGGCTACCTGGAACTGGCCCGCGGCGACTGGTCGGCGTTCATCGAGGCTCCGGTCCGCTCGATCAACCCCGAGGCGAACGACAACACCACCGGCTTCTCGGACCTGAACTTCGGCCTCAAGGCGGCGCTGTGGCGCACCGAGGAGCAGGTCGTGACCGGCCAGCTGCGCGTCTACACGCCGACCGGCGACCCCGACCGCGGCCTCGGCACCGACCACGTCAGCCTGGAACCGGGCCTCCTCGTCTATCAGGGGCTGGGCAGCGGCCTGGCTCTGGAAGGGGAGGTTCGTTACTCGATGCCCATCGGTGGCAGCGCCGGCTACGAGAGCAACGTTCTGACCTATGGCCTGGGGCTGAAATACGACCTCTACAAGGACGAAGAGCTGGCAATCACTCCGGTCGTGGAAGGGGTGGGATGGACGTTTCTCGACGGCAAGAAGACGCTGGTTCAGCCCAACGGCAGCGGCCTGGACGTGTCCGCATCCGCGGACACCATCGTGAACGTCCAGGGAGGTTTGCGAATCCGCCTCGGCGCCCTCGGCGACCTCTACGGCGGTTACGGCCGTGCGGTAACCGGCGACGTTCTGTATCGAGGGATTTATCGCGTGGAATGGCGGCTCGCGTTCTGAGTGCCCGCGTCACCTGCACAACGACGAACGGCCGGCTTGCGCCGGCCGTTCGCTGTCTTCCCGCAGACACGCTCAGTTCGGCACGCCGAACCGGTTCAATGGCAGGGCATACGTTTCCAGCTCGCTCTTCGCCGGGATCGCCTGGACGCCTGGCGGGAAGAGCCACCACTGCTTGTTCTTGGCCGAGTCGCGGTCGCGCCATTCTTCCTTCAGCGACTTCTTCATCTCGTCGTTACCTAGATAATCGTTCACGATCCAGCTCTCGGTTTCGAGGCTCTTTAGCAGGAGACTGCTGCCTTTCAGGCCGCTCTTGTCGATGGCCTTGTCGCCGGAGAGCGGTACCGGGTTGTCCTTGATGTTCTTACCGCGCACGAAGTCCGGGAAGATCGCCTTCATGTAGCTCAAGGCACGGGCGTCGCCGTCCTTGTCTTCCTTGCCGAAGATGAACACCGTGGGTACCTTGTTCGTCTTGCTGCCCGAGCTATCGGTAACGTATTGCTTGACCGGCAGGTTCAAGTCGCCGATGGTCGCACTGATGCCGATCCAGATGGCGGCGCGAACGTCCTTGCCTTCGTAATTGGCGTCGAACTTGATCAGGCGTGCGTCCGCGACCGCGCCCACGACACCCTGGGACGGGACGCCGCGTTTCTTGTGAAATTCCGTGGCCAGCCACAGCGCCCCGACCGAGGCTCCCTGGCCGGCGCCGATCAGGACCGTGTTCGAGGTGTTCAGTTCGCCGCCGTCGTTCTTGCGGTCGAGGAACGCCTTGGCGGCATTGACGTCGTTGGCCAGCACCGAATAGTAGGCGTTGGTGAAATGACTGTAATCGATCGTCTCCGGCAACTTCATCGGGTTGATGCCGCGGAAGCCTTTCTGGTTGTGCGGATTGATCGCCGGGTTCCAGAAGGTCATCGGACTACTGATGATGGTGCTCTTGCCGTAGCCGCGGAAATCGAACTGGAGGACGGCGAAACCGGCCTTGTTCAGGGCCGCGGCCAAATTGTCCCAGCCATTGTCGTGAGAGCTGCCACCGCCCTTGCCGGTCTTGAAGTCGTGCAGCAACAGCGCGACGGGAGACTTCTTGCCGTCTTTCCCGGCCCAGAAAGTGCCCTCGATCTTGACACCGTCGGCGGTGTCGAAGTGAACGTCCTCACCCTTGTCCTTGCCCTGCCCGCTCGCGGACCGGAACGTGGCCAGAGTGACCAGCAGCGCCAGCCCGAGCAGGCGGCGTGACCTCGACAGCGAACGCATGAAGGTTTCTCCCTTATTTCTGGACGTGCAGGCACCAACCCGAATCTTCTGTTGATCTTAAAGCCCCGCCGCAGCGGAAGCAAGCGACGGCTGCTCCGTTTCGCCACGAAGCGCACCTAACCCGAATGACTCACCGCGGAGGACGCAGAGGATCGCAGAGGAAAAGAAAACAAAAGTGATCCACGAGCTGCAAAGGATCGTGCTTGGACTCACCTTCACATCGCCTGAATCTCTTTTTTCTTTTACCTCTGCGTTCCTCTGCGCCCTCTGCGGTGAAGAATTGGGGGTAACGGGTAACCCCTGGCGGCGTTGGCCTGTGTCGCGGATAATACCACCTCTGAGTTCCGAGTTCCGAGTTCCGAGTTCCCCATGACCCCGCGCAACCTCGCCGACTTGCATCGCGACCGGGCCGCGACGTTCGGCCCGCTCCCCGCCCTCCGCTATCGGCAGCACGGTCTGTACCGCGACCTGACCTGGGCCGACTATCGCGAGCAGGCGCTGGCCGGGGCCGCCGCTCTTGTCGCAGCTGGTATCGAACCGGGCGAGCGCGTCGGCCTGCTCTCGGAGAATCGCGTCGAATGGCTCGTCGCCGACCTGGCCGTCCTCACTGCCGGCGCCGTCACCGTGTCGCCGCACGCACCGCTCACCGCCCGCCAGATCCACTTCCAGTTCGCCGACGCTGGCGTCCGCTGGGTCATCGCCTCCGGCCGCGAACAACTCGACAAGGTCCGACAGATACGCGGCGAACTGCCGAACTTGCGCGGAATCACCGCTTTTGCCGCTAGCGGCTTAGCGGCGCCCGCTAAGCCGCTAGCGGCCGACATCCCCATGTGGGACGCCTTCCTCCAGTCCGGCCGCCGCGCCTTGCCGCGGCTCGGCGAGGAGCTGCGCCGGCGCGCGGAGCGCCTGGGGCCGGACGACCTGGCGACGATCATGTACACTTCGGGCACGACCGGCAACCCCAAGGGGGTGATGCTGACGCACGGCAACATCCTCAGCAACGCCGAGGCCATGATGCGCTTCGCGCCGCACCGGCCCGACGACGTGGTGCTGACCTGGCTGCCGTTCACGCACATCTACGCCCGCACCGTGGACCATTACAAGGGCCTCTTCTCTGGCGTCCTCACCTGCCTGGCCGAGTCGGCCGACACGCTGCTCGCGGACCTGGAGGAAGTACGGCCGACGCATATGGCCTCGGTGCCGCGCTTCTACGAAAAGGTGCTGAGCGCCTGCACCGCCGCCGACCCGGCCAAGACGGCGCGCAACCTGCGCAAGGTTTTCGGCGATCGCGTCGATTGGCTGTCGTCCGGCGGCGCTCCCTTGCCGGTGGCCATCGCCAAGGTCTACCACGACGCCGGCTTGATGGTCTTGCAGGGCTACGGATTGACCGAGAGCTCGCCCGTCATCAGTTTCAACACGCGAGAGCATCATAAGTTGGCGTCGGTCGGCCGGGCGCTGCCGGATGTGCAAGTGAAGATCGCGGCGGACGGCGAAGTGCTGGCGCGCGGGCCGAACATCATGCCGGGCTACTGGAACAACCCGGAGGCGACGGCCGAGGCGCTCCGCGACGGCTGGCTGTACACCGGCGACCTCGGCGCCCTGGACGAGGACGGCTTCTTGTCGATCACCGGCCGCAAAAAAGAGCTGATGGTGATGTCCACCGGCAAGAAGATCGTGGCGGCCTACCTGGAAGGGCTGTTGCTGTCCGACCCGTGCATCGATCAGGCCGTGGTGGTCGGCGAGGGACGGAACTTCTTGACGGCGCTGCTGGTGCCGCACTGGGGGAACGTCCGTGCGGAGTGCGGAGTGCGGAGTACGGAGTGCGAGTTGAAAGCGGCCGCGCTCGATGCCGACTCGGCGCTCGGCACGACGATTCACGAACTGTTGCGCCAACGCGTGGCGGCATGTTTGACCGACGTGTCGCCGATGGAGCAGGTGAAGAAGTTCCTCGTGCTGCCGGAGCCGTTCAGCGTCGCCAACGACGAGATGACGGTGAGCCTCAAACTCCGCCGCAACGTGGTACTCGCGAAGTATGCGGAGCGCATCGATGCGTTGTATAGGGAATGAGGCGGTCGCTCGTTCTCTGAAAATGTTCTACGAGCCGCGACGCGGCCCCCATCGGACCTCTACCTCGAAAAAACGTTTGTCAATAAATCCGCTCGTGCATCAGCACCTGCCCGCGTTCGCGCGCCCGGCGGAACAGGTCGGCCAGCGCCGGAAACCACTCGCGGGCGAACTCAAGCTCATCGGCGGCTTCTTCCGCGCTGAAGCCGTCGAATCCGGTGAGGTCGGCGCTCGACCATTCTTTCGGCTGCACCGACGCGAGGTAGTCCGACAAGCGGGCCACGTCTGCACAGCTGTTGTAGCCGGCGTAATCGGGGCGATACACGGCGGTGCCAAAGGTCAGGTCACGGCTGCCGCGATGCGCCTGCACGATCGGGGGCATCTCCGACCGCGGCCGTGCCGGGTCGTAGCCGGGAGCGAGCAGGCGAACCAGCGTCTCCTCACACGTCTGAAACTCGGGAATCTCCGCGGCGGCGTACAGCAGCAGCTCGCCCGCCAGCGTGCGCCAGAAGGCGCGGTCGAATGACAGACCGGCCAGCACCTGGCTCAGCATCGGTTCGTCGGTGCCGACGTGGTAGCGCTCGGCGTAGACGCGGGCGAACGGCAGCAGCGCGGCACAGACGGGGAGACACGGCGCAAACGAGCGTTGCCGCCACGAAGCGGCGAGCGCGGGTCGGATTTGCTCTTCATACACAGCCGCGTCGAGAACGAGGAAGTAGTCGGCCATGGTCGAGTACCATTCGAAGAACGCACGCATGAGTCCTCGAGCCCGCAGCGCCACGCAAACCTCTCACTCGGCAATCAGGTCGCGGATTGCCTGGGCTATGGCCTCTGCATCGGGAACGACGGCCTTTTCCAGCGACGGGCTGTACGGCGTC
The DNA here is from genome assembly GCA_038331535.1 of Gemmatales bacterium. Classification (GTDB taxonomy): domain Bacteria; phylum Planctomycetota; class Planctomycetia; order Gemmatales; family Gemmataceae; genus JBBQPD01. Next base: position 5,139 of record JBBQPD010000488.1, read on the forward strand.
GGCGTATGGACGCCGTTGAGCCGACGAATCGGCGCATCGAGGTCGTCGAAACCGCTGTCGCTGATCCGAGCCGCGATTTCCGCGCCGATGCCGTAGGGGCCGAACGCCTCGTCCACAATCAATAGACGGCCCGTCTTGGCGACCGATCGGGCAATCGTGTCGCAATCCAGCGGCGCTACC
>JBBQPD010000489.1:0-5306 GCA_038331535.1 Gemmatales bacterium
TCGCCTGCATCCTCGTGTCGCGCAGCGAGGACTACGCCCGCTACAATGCCGCCCCGCCTTCGGCAGCGACCGGCAAGCTCGGCCGCTTTTTCGCCGCGCCACACCTCAAGGGCTTACTCGATCAGCCCGAACTCGCCAAACCCATCAAGGCGCTCGATCTCAGCCGGCCTGAGTACGTGCCCGAAGCCTTCGGCAGCGGCGTCCTCATCGACGACAGCGGCCTGGTACTTACCTGCGCCCATGTCGTCCGCCGGGCGACGAAGATTTACGTCCGCTTGCCCGATATCGGCGGAAGTTACGCCGATATTTATGCCGCCGATCCGCGCAGCGACTTTGTCGTGCTCAAACTGCTCGACCCGCCGGCGCGCTTGAAAGCACTCAAGCTCGGCGACGGCGACAAGCTGAAGAAGGGCCACTGGGTCGTCGCGCTGGCCAACCCCTACGCCGTGGGGTTCCGCGACGGCAGCCCCAGCGCTTCGGTCGGCGTCGTGAGCAACCTGCGCCGGCGCGGTCCGTCCCTTCTCACTGAATACGAGGCGGGCCGGCAACCGTTACGCACCTTCGGCACGCTCCTTGAGACCGACGTCCGCGTGAATCTCGGCTGTAGCGGCGGAGCGATCCTGAACCTCGACGGCGAGCTTGTCGGGCTGACGACCGCCTTCGCCGCTCTCAGCGGCAGCGATACTCCTGGGGGTTTTGCCATTCCGCTCGACGCGCCGATGCGGCGCATCATCGAAGTGCTGCGCCGGGGCGAGGAGGTGGAGTACGGTTTCCTCGGCATCCAGATGACACCGGCAGCGCAGCCGGGAACGCCCGTCCGCATCGATAGTCTGGTATTCGGCGGACCCGCGGCCCAAGCAGGATTGCGGGGAGGCGACTTCATCGTGGCGATCGACGGCCGGCCGATCCACGACCACGACGACCTGCTCTTGCAGGTGGGCATCGGTCTGGCCGGAAACGAGGTAAAAGTCGAAGTGGAGAGCGGTTCCCCGCGGCAACGACGGACGGTGACGGTACGGTTGGCGAAGTCGCCGGTCTCTGGTCCGGTCATCGCGACGAACCGGCCGCCGCCGCGCGCGGGCCTGATCGTCGATCACGCGAGTATTTTCGCCCGCCAGACGCGCGAGATCCCCATCGGCGTCGCCATCCGCGAGGTGGTGCCGGGCAGTCCGGCCGACGTCGCCCGGTTACAGGCGGGCAAGATCATCAAGCGCGTCAACGGCCGCGAGGTCGCCAGTCCCGCCGCGTTCCAGCGTGCGATGGACAACGCCGGCCGCAAGGTCGAGCTGACCGTCCTCGATTATTCTGGGCAGCAGGAAGAAACGATTACCCTCGAAAACAAATAGCAGCCGGCTTTCCGGAGGTGCGAGGTCTCATGCGTTACGCCATTTGCAACGAGACGTTTGAAGGCTGGGATCACGCCAAGGTATGCCGCTGCGTCGCCCGACTCGGCTACGAGGGTCTGGAACTCGCCCCATTCACCCTGGCGCCGCGCATCACCGATGTGTCGGCCGAGCGCCGGCGTGAATTGCGCCTTCAGGCCGAGGAGCACGGCCTGACGCTGATCGGCCTGCACTGGCTGCTCGCGAAAACGGCGGGGTTGCAGCTGACCGCGCCCGACGCCTCCGTGCGGCAAGCCACGGCCGATTACCTTGTTGAACTGGCCCGCTGCTGTCACGACCTCGGCGGCGACATCCTCGTCTTCGGTTCGCCGGCCCAGCGGCGCATTCCCGCGGGGGCGACGAAAGCAATGGCCCTGGACTTCGCGGCGGACACGTTTCGCCGCGCCGCTTCCGGCATCGCCGACGCCGGCGTGCGCCTGTGCCTGGAACCGCTGTCGCCGCCGGAGGCCGACTTCATCAATACCGCCGCGGAAGGGATCGAATTGCTCGACCGCATCGATCACCCCAACTTCGTTCTGCATCTCGACGTGAAAGCCATGAGCACGGAGGACGTTCCCGCCACGGAGTTGATCCGCCGTCACGCCCATCGGACGGGCCACTTTCACGCCAACGACCCGAACAAGCGCGGCCCCGGTTTCGGCACCGTCGATTTCGTGCCGATCTTCAAGGCGCTTCTCGACAGCGACTACCAGGGTTGGGTGTCGGTTGAAGTCTTCGACTACTCGCCGGATCCGGAGACCATCGCTCACGTGAGTATTCATTACATGCTCGCTTGTGAGGCGCTGGCTCAAGGTTGAATCATCTACGAACCGCGAGCGTCTCCGACACGTAGCGGCGCAGGACCGCTAAGCCGCACGCGGCAAACGGCGACACGACCCACCACTCCGACTGCTGGACAGCGTCCATTCCGCGTGGTATACAATACATCCAACTCTCCAGACCGCCTCCGCCCGCCGGCATCCCACCACCCGCCAGGATTATCCGCTATGCGTTCATTTTTCCGCCTTCTGCTGGCCTGTTTCATCGTCCTCGTTGGGGCCGGCCTCGCCGCCGCCGACAACTGGCCGGGGTGGCGCGGCCCCACGCACAACGGCATCAGCACGGCAACTGCCGCTCCGACGCAGTGGGGCGAGGGCAAGAACATCGCCTGGACGTTCACCCTGCCCGGCCTGGGCAGCTCTTCGCCCGCCGTCTGGGGCGACCACATTTTCCTCACCTCCGAGGACGGCAAGGACAGCGTCTTGATCTGCGTTGGCACCGACGGCAAGGAGCGCTGGAAGCGAAAAGTCGGCAAGGCGCTGGGGAAAAGCCGCGGCGACGAGGGGGACGGCGCCGGCGCCTCGCCCAGCACCGACGGCAAACACGTCTTCGCCTTCGTCGAAAGCGGAGAGATCGCCTCCTTCGACTTCGACGGCAACGAAGTGTGGAAGTTCGACGCCCAGGAGCGCTACGGCAAGTTCAAGATCGCCTTCGGCCTGCACTCGACCCCCGTCCTCGACGGCGACCGGCTCTACCAGCAGTTCATCCACGACGGCGGCGCCTGGGTGGTCGCCATCGACACGGCGACCGGCAAGGACGTCTGGAAGGTCGCCCGCCCCAGCGACGGCCGCGGCGAAAACCAGCACTCCTACGCCTCGGCGACGCTATGGCGCAACGGCAAAGACGCCTGCCTGATCGCCCACGGCAACAACTACGCCACCGGCCACGCGCTCGACGACGGCCGCGAAATCTGGCGCGTCGGCGGCCTGAACACGAAGAACCGCGGCGACCTACGCTTCGTCTCCAGCCCCGTCGCCACGCCGGACCTGATCGTCATCCCCTCGGCGAAGGACCACGGCGTCGTCGGCCTCAAGCCGAGCGCCACCGGGCTTGTCACTGCCGGCAGCCCGCACGAATTGTGGCGCCTGACGAAAAACACTCCCGACGTGCCGTCGCCGCTGATTCACGATGGCCTCGTCTACTTGTGCGGCGAGCAGGGGACGCTGACCTGCCTGGACGCGAAGACGGGCAAGCAAAACTACAGCCAGCGCCTGCATTCGTCCCTCTACCGCGCCTCGCCGATGTTTGCGGGGGGGAACGTTTACCTGGCCGCGCGCGACGGCACGGTCACGATCGTCAAGGCGGGACCGGTGTTCGAGGAGGTGGCCGTCAACAAGTTGTCCGATATCGTCGTCTCGTCGCCGGCGATTGCCGACGGCCGAATCTATCTGCGCGGCCGCGGTAAGTTGTACGCCATCGGGGGGAAGGATAAGTAGGCGGAACACCACGTATCCATCCACAAAATATCGGCGAGCCAACTATTGATCCAGGGAGCGGGAGAGTGTTTCCACGACCTTCTTGCCTTTTTTGACTGTACCAAGTTGAGGGTCTTGATCCGCTCCGCGCAGTGCTGCACGCACTTCGGGAAGAGCGAAATATAGTCTCAACAGATTGTCCATGGCTCTGGACTGGATGAGGAAACTATTAACCCAGCGCGAGATCGTCTCCGGGGCGACGCCGAGCCGCTCCGCCAACTCTTGCTGATTCAGGCCAAGCTTCTTGATGCCTTCGCGCATCTGAGCGGGCGTGAGCAAGCGGAGTTGAGCGCGCAGCGCGTCGTTGATTTTTTCATCGACGGCGCTGGTGATAACCAACTGACCGCAAGTTGAGCAGCGGGGAACCTCCAACGCGGGAAGTTGGAGTTCGTGAAGAACGCCATCTTGCTTGACCTTTGCGGTGTGTTCGATGACGGTCGGGACGACTGTATGGGTGAAACAATCGGAACATCGCCACGGGAATGGCCGCGGCTGCGACTCGCGCTGATTTTTGGGAGACATGCTTAACCTCTGCCATCAAGCCGGCTTGATCTGAACGACTCGAATCACCGGGTCTTTGTGACTACTGAACGATTCGGGATCGAGTCTTGTCTCGACATAGAGTTTCACTCCGAGGATTGTCAGACGTAAGTCGTAATGCCACTCCCAATATTTGCGCCAAGGTTCGCGCTCTTCCTTTACTTGGTCGATCTCGCCATCTTCTTCACAGACAAAACGAAATAGAGTTTTCTTGAAGTAGTTTTCCGTCACGCCTTCAAGTATTGTTCGCAGTCCTTCAGGAGCACGCCCGTCGAGTTCGATCGCTCCACTAACCGTCCAGTCGGCCAGGGCTTGTTTGTAACGGGCCAGAATGTCAGGATCGGCAAGGCGGGCCATGCAGGAGATTCCTTCTCATCGCACGTGAAGCATTCTACCCCTGCGATTGATCTAAGTCAATAATAGACCCTTGTTGGCCCAAGCTGTCGCGACTCACGACTCTGTGTACGTTTCGCGAAACGCAAGCTTTACCACACCACCCGTGGTCACTTCTTCTTGAACTCGACGACCTTGCCTTCTTCATTGGCCGTGATCAGTTCCTTGTCGCTGATCTTCTTGATCGTGATGACCATTTTCACGTCGTTGTCGCCGGCCTTCATCATGATCGTGAACTTGTCACCATCGACCTTGTAGGTGCCCTCGTGGGTCACCTCTTTACCGTCGTTCTTGCCGATCACTTTCAACTTGCCGTCCTTGCCGAACTCCACCACGGAACCGACCTGCAGCGTGCCCTCGACCGCCTTGGTCGCTTCCCAGGCGCCCATCAACAGCTTGGCATTGTCCTTCTTCTCGACCTTCTCTTCCGCCCTGACATTGGCCGTCAGCGCACACACCATCACTCCCGCCACGAGCAGACGCAACACGTTCATCCGAGTCTCCGTTCTGAGATAGTGACGCGGCACCGACGCGGGCCGCGCAGAGGGTAAAGTGTATGCGAGCCGGGGAACAAAAACAGAGCGCCGCGCTTGGCGGTATCGCTGCGACTAGCGCACAAGGCCGTAGATGGATAGTACGAGCCGCGACCGTTAGGGAGCGTTGGCGCGACGTTGCG
>JBBQPD010000490.1:0-5305 GCA_038331535.1 Gemmatales bacterium
TGCAGGTCGGTGAACAAACCGATCAGGCCGCGCGATTCACGCGTCAATTCCGTCTCGCCGTTCTCGCGAACGATCTTCGCCTCGCACAGGCCGCCCGCGGTTCGAAAAACGACGCGGATGGCGTCCTCTTCCACGCCGAAATCCTCGGGAGCGACGTAGCCGGTCGCCCCGTAGTCCTTCCGCAATGCCTCCACCACGGCGAGCCTGTCGGGTTCGGCAAGAATAGAGGTCGGCAAGGTTCCCGTCGTCGTTTTCTCGGTCGGCTTGTCGAGACCGAACCATTCCTCGTGGTTCAGCAGAAAGCCGGTCACAGCGAAGAACAACAGCAGCGTGAAACCAAACAAGGTGAGATACACATGGGTCGTGCGCGCCCATTTGATCAGCAAACGGTGGCCGTGCGACATCATCACTTCTTCTTCGCATATTCGATAAGGGTCGCTTCCGTTTCCGCGTTCTTGTCGAGCGTCGCCTTGGCGTCGTCGGCACGGCAGTCGATCTTGCCCGTTTGCGAAACGTGCCGGCCGTACTCGCGCGTGACTTCGACCTGAATCGTGTAAGTCCCCTGGGGCAGAGGCTTCCCCTTGTCGTCCTTGCCGTCCCAGACGAGCGTGTATTTGCCCGGCGCGCGCGTGGCCCGCGATACAGCTTTCACCGTGTCGCGGTCGTCGCGGGCAAACTTCCACCAGTCGGACAGATCCTTCAGATATTTCGGGCTGTTCCCCCATACGCTGATTGAGCGGACGGACTTGCCCTCGGCATTCTCCACCCAGACGGCGACGTACGGGCGGCGGTAGCGTTTGCCGTCGCTGGGCATGGGCAGAGTAATCGTGAGCGTCGCCTGATACCCTTCCGGCCAGACGTCCTTCGCCTCGTCGGCCGTGGCGACGAATTCGACTTTCGGCCGAGGTTTGGTCAATTCGAGCGCTCCCCACCCCTCACTGCGAAACTCCCGACCGGCTGCCGTGACAAGCAGACATTCGGCGTTCGGAATGGACGCAACGAGCCGCAGCCCTTCCTCGGGTGACAGGACACACAGTGTCGTCGCCAGTGCGTTCGCGGTGACGTTGTCGGTAGCCACTACTGTCGCGCTCGCGATCCCTTCGGCGGGGCGACCTGTTCGCGGATCGAAAATGTGGGAGTACAGCTTCGTTCCGACATGGTAGGGCCGCTCATAGCCGCCGCTGGTGGCGATGGCGCGGTCGCGTATTCGCAGAGCCGTCAACGGTGTGGCATTCTCCTCCGGACGGAATGGATTCTGGACGCCGATAGTCCAAGACCGACCGGAAGCGTCCAGGCCCCAGGCGAACATGTCGCCGCCGAGATTTAACAGAAGCCCTCGAACGGACGGCACTCTGCTTCGCGCGGCCGCCGCCGCTTTCTTGATGATGAAACCCTTCGCAATCGCGTTCAGGTTCAGAGCCTGACTCGTCAGGCGAGTGACCGTCCCTCGGTCCTCGTCGATTTTCCACCCCGGTTGATTAATCTCGTGGACGATGCGCTCCAACACGACGGGACTCGGCTCTGTCCCGACCTTTTCGGCTTCCTTCCAGGTGCGGACCAACTCGCCGAGTTGTCCGTTGAACGCACCCAACGAGAGCTGTTGCCAACCTTCATATGCGCGTAATACCTCAAGCAGTTCCGCCGAGGTCGCAAATGGCTCGGCAGTCCGGTTCAGCCGGCTGAGTTCGCTCTGGGAGTCATAGGTGCTGAAAATCATGCGCAGCCGTTCGATTTCGTCGAGGACGGCTTGTTCGGCGTTCTCCGCTTGCACCGAATCGGCTGCGACGACCCACATATCCAGAGAGGTACCGAGAACGTGATCGTAACGGAAGGAGAACTCTCTGGCCGCTGATTGCGAAGGAGCAGGAATCGGCGCCCCGTCTGCGACGTACCACCCTGTGAGTGCGAAAACCGCCACCAACACGCCCAGACCTGTTCGAGCATGGTTGCTGGGGCGCGTGCCGAGGACAAAAGCCTGCATGGAATGCATCCTCGTCGAGGAAAACAGCGGAGAGGTGTCACGCAATCATCAAACATGGCATCGGTAGTAGGTCCGGCAAGCCGAGCCGGACCTGCGTGGTCCATTCCGCCACCAGTTCTTTCGGAGCCGCTCGGCTCGCGGCGCCTACCTCTGAAACCGACATCCCCCGACATCGTTCGCGAAAACCCGTTCTCAGGAAGTTGTCGAAGCAGCCAGGAGCGGTTCCAGACGAACAATGTGCTCCAGAGACACCAATTCGATGCGCTCGGCAACCGGTTGAGCGGCATCACGCGGTAGACCGATCACGGCCACACTCCAGGTGGGCATGCACAATTCCGGGTGTCGAATATCATACTTCGTACCGTCCGAAATGTGCAAACGGAACGGTACGAACGGGCGGCGGCGGGTCCACTCCAGCAGGTTCTCGGGAGTCATGGTCTCAACTCCGTACCGTGTGCGGCGATCGTCCTTCGATCGTTTTCTGATATCAGGCTGTGACCCTTTATCGATTGAATGCGAACTCTTTCGATGCCAGCACCGACCAGAACAAATCCTCCAGCGCCCCGCGCCGGCCGGTCTGAGCGTCGGCGGTTCCTTCCGTCAGGAATCCCTTGAATCTTGTCATTTCTTCCGCCGTCGGTTGGCGACAGAGCGCGAGCAAATAGATTCGTTTGATCGCCTCTTCATCGCTCAGCTTCTCCTTGAGCCAGGACTCCACACGCGATTCCTTCGCGCGGATTTTGTCATTCAACGTCTTGCCGTTGTTGACGTGAAGTGCCTGGCCGACGCTGCTGTCTCCTTGCCGTTCACAGGAACAGGTCGCGGAGCGCTCCGGACGGCCAAAGGCATCGAGGAAGGGCGACACCACAAGCGAATCCGGCAGCTGCAAGGCGCGTGTACCGGTCGGATAGCCGCCGTAATTCTGTTGACCGCCGCTGCTGGTGCCGACTTGAGTGAACGGCGTCGGAACCGCCGTCACCTGGGAATAGGCGTCCAGGATCACCTCAGCCGAGAGGCGACGGATCAGGTAACGCGAATAGAAGCGATCGTCGCCTTCGTTACCCTTCACCGCTTGCGACGAGCGCTGATACGCCGCCGAGTTCATGATGGTGCGGATCAGCTGTTTCACGTCGTACTTGTGGTCGACGAAGTCTTTGGCGAGGGCGTCGAACAGTTCGGCGTTTGTAGGCGGGTTCGTCTGACGCAGATCATCCTCCGCTTCGACGAGGCCGCGGCCCATGAAGTTGCGCCAGACGCGGTTGATCAGAGCCTTCGCGAAGAAGGGGTTGTCCGGCGCCGTCATCCACTCGGCGAGGTAAGCGCGGCGGTCGGTGAGACTGTCGAGCGCCAGCGGTTTGCCGTCGAGCGGCGCCGGCGGCATCGGGATTCCCCTCCGGAGGTGCGGAACCTCGCCTGACGGTTGCGACTGTACCACCACGTCGCCGCCGCGTTCTCCGTTCTTCAGCGCCACCCGGCCGAATAGGTTCGCCATCGCCCAGTATTGGTCCTGCGTCCACTTCTCCAGCGGATGATTGTGGCAGCGGGCGCAGGTGATCGAGGTGCCGAGAAACGTCACCGCGGTCGCCTCGGTCAAGTCCGAGACGTCCTTGTGCAGCACGAAATAATTCGCCGCCCCGTTTTGCAAACTGCCGCCGCTCGCGGTGAGAATGTCGCGGGCGAAACGGTCCCACGGTTTGTTCGTCGCCACGCCCTGGCGGACGTGTTGGTAGAACGACCAGACGGCCGGCTGGGGCAGGCGCCGACTGGTAATCAGCAGCAGGTCCGACCACTTGTACGCCCAGTAATCGACAAACTCCGGTCGTTCCAATAAGGCGTCAATCAGTTTCGCGCGTTTGTCCGGTTCCTTGCCGTTGAGGAACAAACGTACTTCGTCAGGGGTTGGCAAAATCCCGGCAGAGTCGAGGTACGCGCGGCGAATGAACTCGGCGTCGGTGCAGGGGGGCGACGGCGGCAGATTGAGCTTCTGCAACTTGCTCAGGACGAGGTCGTCGATGAAGTTGTTTCGCGGCGCCGCGGTAAACACCTTGGCATCGACGACGTTTGGCAGCGGCGACGTGATGCGGTTGGCGGCGACGAAGTTCGAGTACCAGACGGTGATCGCCGCCTCGCCGTGCCCCGCGACTTTCACCCGGCCATCGCCGTCCACTCCGGCGACGAGGTCTTCGCTGCTGTTAAACTTGGCCCAGTTCGTCACGTCGCGCGCGCTACCGTCCGAGTACCACGCCCGCACCAGTACCTGAAGCGAGTCATTTGGCTTCAGCACGGCGGCGGGAGGAAAGACCTCGATGCGCTCGATGCGCGGTCCGTCCATCTTGGGGCCTGTCGCGCCGGCCGCGATCCAGTCGGCGATCAATTGATAATCGCTCGAACCGACGTCCAGTTTCTGTCCGCCGCCGTGCGTCACCGCCAATGCCGGCTTCATAAGCATGAGGCTGCGCGCCGGTTCCTGCCGGTCGATGCGCCGGCCGCGCGCCTGTCGCGTCAGGACGAAATGATCCGCCTCCACGTTATAGCCGCGCAGTGATAGTTTCAGCCCGCCCTTGCCCGCCAGCGCCCCGTGGCACGCGCCGGAATTGCAGCCGACGCGCGTTAGCAACGGAATGATCTCGTTGCGAAACGGGTCAGCCGGCGGCTCTCTCGACTTCGACACCTTCACCGGGACGATGGTCGGCTTTCCCTCGACAATCGCGGTGATCGTCGCTTCGCCGTCAGCGACTGCGCGCACCGTCCCTTCGGCGGCGACGGTCGCGATCGCCGGATTGGAGGACGAGAACTTCGCCTGCGCCGTGCGCTCCGCGATCGCCTCGCTGCCCTCGGCGAGGACGACGAGGAGACGTTGTGAGGCGTGCGGACCCGTCAGCACGATTTGTGGAGGATAGACGCGAAATTCGGCGGCGCCGCTAACACGAATCAGCGACAAAAAGACGGCTATCGAGAGGGATCGTGGCATGATGAATTCTTGCATTAGATTATTGGCGGAAAGGCTCGATCGGTACTGCGTCACTCGGTTCCAAAAATTCGCTTCTCAGCCTCATCTTCAGACCGTCTGGCTTCCACACACTGGAGATAATAAATCCGAATCGAGGGCTCGAGGCGCTCGGCGAACGACTCGTCGAGGTTGTTGTGGCGAACAAGTCGAATCACATCGGCCCTGTCCTGAAAACTTCTGATGTGGAGTTTCATGTCCACCAACTCGACGAGGCTGAGTTTTTCTTGCACTTCGAGGATGCTGCGCGTGCAAGATTCAAGTTCGCGGAGTCGTTTCCGAATCTCGAGATCTGGATGAGGGTTCATGACGGATTT
>JBBQPD010000491.1:0-5291 GCA_038331535.1 Gemmatales bacterium
GATCGGTGCCCGCCTGGCCTCACAGTCGGAACTGGGGTTACCAACCCATCGGAATCGTAGGTGTGCTCCTTATCATTCTGCTGCTATTGCTCGTTTTCAACGTCGTCCCGTGGGGATATCCCCGTCACGTCGTGGTCGCGCCCTAACCGTTGCCGCAGGCACGCGGCGGTCTCGCACCTATGAAGTGACGATTCGACATGAAACGCATCCGCGCCGGCGGCGTAAGCGACGGTTGACTCACCGTCGTTCACGCTGCCGGCGCGGCTGAATCGATCAGGTCGCTTAGTCGCTCCAAACGTTGTCCTCGCGCCAGCGTGCTGGCGCTGTGTGGATCGAGCAGCAGCGCGGGAAACCCTGCTGCCCGAGCGCCGGCGTAGTCGTTCTCTTCGTCATCGCCGACAATGAGAATTTGCTCGGGTGCTAACTCCGCGGAGCGTGCCACCTCGGCGAAGAAGCCGGCGGCCGGTTTCTTCCAGCCGACCTCCGAGCTGATGACGACACGGCTCAATCCCGAAAGCTCCGGCAGGGTCGAGAGAAGTCCGCGCAGGCGCCAGTCGAAGTTGGAACAAACTCCCAGTACCAGGCCGCGTGCCGCCAGTGCTCGAAGGGTCGCCGCTGCGTCTGCTTCGACGCGCCAGGCGGCCGGCCGGGCGAAGTGATCGTAGAGGGCGCGAAAGCAACCCTCACTGTCCGCCACGTCATCGAGGACTTCCGCGACGATGGCCTGCCAGCGGGCAAGCTCACGCTCTTCGCCGGTGCGGTGCCCGGCGGCGCGATCGAGTCCTTCCTGCCGGCGAAACGCGGCGCGGAAGCGGGCAATGATGACCGCGCGGCTCAGGCGGCTGTCATAACGGGCAGCGTAGATCGCGTAGGCGTCGCCGGCCGACGGCTCGGGATGGAGCAGCGTGCCGACGGCGTCGAAATAGACGGCGCGGATCGTGGGAGAGAGTCGGTTCATACCACCTTCACCGCTGCGGTTTCGCATCTTCAACTCCCCTGGTCGATTCTATACTGAAATAGCCGACTTGCTCCGCGAGTCGGCTACTGGGGGACTATCGTCATGCCGCGCATCTATCGCGTCGCCGTCATCGGCCGGACCGGCAAGGGCAATTACGGCCACGGTCTCGACATCGTGTGGAAGGCGTTCGACAATGTGCAGGTGGTCGCCGTCGCCGACGAGGACGACAAGGGTCGTGCCGCCGCGGCCACGCGTCTCGGCGTCAAGAACGCCTACGCCGATTACCGCGAAATGTTGGACAAGGAGAAGCCGCAGATCGTCAGCGTCGCCGATCGCTTCCCCGACTCGCACAAGGACATGGTCATCGCCTGCGCCCGCGCCGGGGCCAGCGTCTTTCTCGAAAAGCCGATGGCGCGCACGCTCGAAGAGGCCGACGCGATGGTCGCGGCCTGCGAGACGCACCATGTCAAACTTGCCATCGCCCACCAGACGCGCTACAGCCCGCGCGCCGAGCGCATTCAGGAATTGATCGCGGACGGCACGCTCGGCGACGTTCTGGAGATGCGCAGCCGCGGCAAGGAAGACCAGCGCGGCGGCGGCGAAGACCTCTTGGTGCTCGGCACGCACCTCTTCGACATGATGCGCTTCTTCGCCGGCGATCCGCGCTGGTGCTTCGCCCGCTTGACGAAGGACGGTAAGCCGGCGACGAAGGCCGACATCAAAGAGGGGGGCGAGAACGCGGGGCCGATGCTCGGCGACGGCGTGTTCGCCTCCTATGGCTTCGACAAGGGAATCGTCGGCACCTTTGGCTCGCACCGGGCCAAACACGGCGTCGGGGCGCGCTTCGGCATGTCCATCTTCGGCTCGAAAGGCGTTATCCACACGACGACAGGCAGTCTGCCGCGAACGATCTTCGTCGACGATCCGACGTGGGCGGGGCGCGGGAAGGCGGCGCCGCAGGAGATCACCAGCGCCGGATTGGGCAAGCCGGAGACGCTCAAGGACACTTCACTTGGGCAGGGCAACATCTGGATCGTGAAAGACTTGATCGAGGCGATCGAGAAGGATCGGCAGCCGCGCGGCAGCATGTACGACGGCCGGGCGGCGCTGGAAATGATCCTGGCGGTGTACGAATCGCATCGTCTCAAAGGGCCGGCGGAGCTGCCGCTGAAGAATCGCAAGCATCCGCTGACGATGTTGAGCTGATTCGTTGACGTTTCGCGCGGACCGCGCGAAACGTAAACAGGATGAGAACCTACTTCATTTGCAGCGTTTTGCGCGTGAACAGGCCGTCCTCGAACTTCGGGTTGATCTCGACGTCGCGGAACAGGTACTCGGCGATCAGGCCGCCTTCCTTGTTCTTGAGGACGGAGCCGGTTTGCAGCCACGTCTCCTTATCGACGTAGATCGTCAGGTCCATGATGCCGTCGTCTTCCGCCTTGTGATAGCGCGTGCGCTTGAGCACCCAGCACGTGCGGCCGTTCAGCTCCTTGATCTTTTTCTCGCCGAGAAACTCGACGTGCAAGGCGTCGTCCTTCCGCGCGTCGATCCACGATTCCAGGGTGCGCAGGCTGCCGATCTTGAGACCGAATTCGTAGATCGGGTAGCGGCCGCCCTGCTTGGCGTCGATGCCGTCCGGGTCGCGCTCCACCATGCTGACCAGGAGGCTGGCCGGCCCGGCGGTCTGCACGAGGATTTTGCCCTTGTCCTTCTCGAAATTGTCGGGCTTGATGTACAGGACGCGCTTCATGCGGTCCGGCTTGACGTACGTGAACAGGACCGAGAACGGTTTCTCCTTGAAATCGACAAGGATGTCCTCGCTCGGCTTGAGCTTGCCGTCGAGCCGTTCCTGCTTCTTGAAGTTGAGCCGATAGCTCGTGACTTCGCGGTCGTAACGGATGTTGCACCATTCGAGGAAAGCGACGGGATCGGTCTGGGCCAGGCGGACCATCGCGGCCTCGTCGGGCAGAGTGGTACCCTTGTCGGCCACATCGTGGAGGACCGGCCGATCCGGTGCGCGCTCCGGAGGCAGTCTGTCGGGCGCCATCAACAGACAGAGCGGCAGGCACAATAGTAAGGCACGCATGGCCATCCCTCCAGATCGGCAGCAGATCGTACGGGCGGCGGTTCGCCAAGCCGTCACAGCAGAGCTACGAGAAAGTTTAATCCTATCGCTGGGGGAAGACAACCGCGGGACGGTCCGTCTTCCTCAACAACCTGGATTCGGAGACAGGACCGGATGGAAGATGTCGAGAATGAGGGGAAACGCTCGTCCCGTGGCGCGGTCGCGGCCACGGGACGGGCATGTTATCGTTCGTCGAAGCGTCAGTTGGTCGGCGCGTGCGGCAGACCCGGCGGAGGCACAGGCTGTGTGGGCGGCGCCGGCGGCGCCAGGTCGCGCCGAACCGACGCGGCCAGGTCTTCCGGCTGGGCGGCGTCCTTGAGCAGCGGCTTCGGGTTGGCCTTCGTCCGCAGCTCGGCGAACACCGTGGCGATCGACGCCTCGGTCTTGCGCTCGAGCACCAGGGGCGTCAGCTCCGCCCGCTTTTCCTCCAGCTTCGCCGCCTGGGGCGGAATGCGCTCGTCGCACTTGAAGATGGCGCAGCCCTCCGGCAGCTCGACCAGGGCGCTGACCTCTCCCGGCTGGAGCCTGAAGGCCTCGTCCTCCAGCTTGGCCAGTCCTGTGGTGTGCCTGGCGAAAGCCGGCACTTCGCCGCGCTTCGCGGCCAGGCCCGGATTGAACTGGCGCCGGGCCGCGGCATCGAACAGCGCCTCGGTATCCCGTAGCTGGCTGTACTGGCTGAGGGCGAATTTACGCTCCTCCGTCTTCCACAGGATCAGCCGGCCTTTGATCCGCTCGCCATAGATGGAGTCGAACGCCGCGCGCAGGTCTTCGTCGGTCGCCTTCACCTGCTCGCGGGCCAGCTTCGTCATGAGCAGCTTGGGCCGCAGCATGTCCTCTTTCCACTCGAACAGGCTCTTGCCGTTGGGGATGAGGAATTCGGCGATGAATTTCTTCTCGTCCAGGGTCATCCGCGCGAGGTCGGCTTTGAAGGTATCCTCGACTTCCTGGTCGGTGACGGTGATTCCCCTGGCCTTGCACTCCTTGTCGATGATCTTCGCGTTCAACAGCATTTCGAGCGCCTCGGCCCCGTAGCGCGTGATCAGGTATTCGCCCAATTCCTGGCGCGTGACGTTGATGTTGCCGTGCATGGTGGCCAGAACCTGGCCGGGATGCCCCGGATGTTGCAGCAGCTTCTGCATCTCCTCCCAACTGGTGAGGGCGGGCTTGATCGCGGCCTGTTCGCGCGATTCTTTGATGAACTTGCCGATCTCGTACTGCAGCTTCCGCTCGGCCACCGCCATGGCCAGCTCGTCCCGTTTCGCGTCCAGGCTGACGGTCGTGTCGGCGGGGAGGCGGCTGTCGCACTTGATAAGCGTGATGCCGTCGCCGGTCGTCACCAGCTCGCTGACCTCGCCCGGCCGGAGCTTGAAGAGCGCCTCCTCGACCTTGGGATAGGAGAAGGTGTACCGTCCGATCGGCTTCACCTTGCCGCCCATCGAAGCGAGGGCGCTGTTGAACTGGCTCTTGGCCTTCGCCGCGAACGCTTCCTCGCTGTCCCGCAGCCTGGCGTACTCCCTCTGAGCCGGCTCAGCCTCGAGGAGCGGCCAGACGATGATGCGGCACTCCACCTTCTCGCCGTACTTCGACTCGAACGCCTGGCGAATCTCCTCGTCGCTGACCTTGACGCGCTCGCGGCAGAGCTTGCTCAGCATGAGCTTGGGCCGCAGCACGTCTTCTTTCCACTCGAAGAGGCTCTTGTGAATGCCCTTGAGGTATTCCTTGACGAAGCGCTCGCGGCCGATGTTAAGCCCTTTGATGCTCTCCGCGAGGGCATTCTCGACCTCGGCCCCGGTTACCTGGATGTTCCTGGCCTGACAGGCGAGATCGATGATATGGCGGTTAATCATCGCGTCGAGCTTTTCCGGGCCGCGGCGGGCGATGAGGTATTCGCCCAGCTCGTCGCGCGTGACCGCCTCGTTTTCGTAGAGGTAGGCGACGACACGGCGGTCGTAGTCGGCTGCTGGCGCGGTTCCCGCAGGCTGGACGGCGGCCGCGCCGGGCTGCGCGTGCGCCCTGGTCAGACCGTTGGCGCGAAAGCCGTACCATCCTCCGACGATGCCCGCGACGCCCAGCGTGCCGAGGGCGAGCCAGCGCCACCGCTTGCTGCCGGGGCGCGTCGTGCCGGTGTTCGCCATCCTTTTCGCCTCCCACGTGTTTCCGTGAACGGCCCCGCGGCCGGAATCTCTCTCCGAGAGGGGCGCGGTATAG
>JBBQPD010000492.1:0-5282 GCA_038331535.1 Gemmatales bacterium
GGCGAATTGGCGAGCGGCGCTTCGGGTGTTCGTTGTCGCCGATGACCTGGCACGCACGCCGGTGTTGCGGCCTGAAGGGCCGCTTCTGTCAGCCCAGGCCGCGGGCCTGGGGAGGGGTGGGCGTGCGTGCGGGGTTCGCGATCGCGTTTGGGGTTCCCGATCGCACCCCAGGCCCACGGCCTGGGCTGACGGAAGCGGCCCTTCAGGCCGCAGAGCGCACCACCACCCCTCTCCAGGCCCGCGGCCTGGGCTGATAGAAGCGGCCCTTCAGGCCGCAGCACGCACCACCACCCCTCCCCAGGCCCGCGGCCTGGGCTGATAGAAGCGGCCCTTCAGGCCGCAGGATCGGCGGTTCTTCGCATTCGTGTGTCGTGGTGACGACAGGCCTCAATACCGGAATTCCGCCTCTTTTCCGCGAATTCCTTTCTCCGTCGGCCCTTTCGTCCTTAGAATGACGCGATTGATGACTCCTCGAAGGAGGCTGCTGCTCATGCGCTGGCGACCGAAGCAGAAGAGCAAGGCGTCGAAGAACAAGACGCCGTTGCGCCCCTACATGCCGCCGGACGATGAGCCGCAAGCCGCTCGGCCAACGCCGGCAAGCGGAAGGCGTAAGCCCATTGGCGCCGGCGCCAAGCAGGGCGCATTCGCCGCACGCGCGCTGAAAGGCGGCAAGAAAGCCAAGAAACCCAAGCTCTCGCGCCTGCATCGGCCCGAGGGCATGTCGCTGGAAGACTGGCAGATTGAGCTGCGCCGGCAGTTCGGCCGCGAGCAGGACTTTCGCCTCAAGAACGTCGGCGAGCAGCCGATCTTCTCCGAGTACGACGTTTTCAATCCGCTGTCGCAGAGCAACTACCGCGTCCACGTCCGCGGCCGGCTGCCGGGCGACAACTATTGCTCCTGCCCCGACTTCGCCACCAACACACTCGGCACCTGCAAGCACATCGAGTTCACGCTCGCCGCGCTGGAACGCAAGCGCGGCGGCAAGGAGGCGCTGCGCGACGGTTTTCAGCCGGATTATAGCGAGGTTTATCTTCAGTATGGCGCCCGCCGCGAGGTGCGCTTCCGGCCCGGCGTCGGTTGCCCGAAGGACGTCGCGCGCGTCGCCGGCCATTACTTCGGTTCCGACGGCGCCTTGCTGCCTGACTCCTACGGCCGCTTCGACGCTTTCTTGCAGGAACTCGAACCGACCGAGCACGAGGTGCGCTTTCAGGAAGACGTGCTCGCCTTCATCGCGGAGGTGCGCGACGCCGAACGCCGGCGGCAGCGCGTCGCGGAGGTCTTTCCGCGCGGCATCCGCAGCGCCGCCTTCAAAGACCTGCTGAAGATGAACCTCTACGATTATCAGCGCGAGGGAGCGCTGTTCGCCGCCCGCTCCGGCCGTTGCCTCCTCGGCGACGACATGGGTCTCGGCAAGACGGTCCAGGCCATCGCCGCCGCCGAGATCATGGCCCGGCTCTACGGCGTCGAGCGCGTCCTGATCGTTTGCCCGACCTCTCTCAAACATCAGTGGCAGCGCGAGATTGAACGCTGCGGCGAGCGCACCATCGAAGTCATCGGTGGGCAGCGCCATCAGCGCGAGCCGCTCTACAAGACGCCGACGTTCTTCAAGATCACCAACTACGATACTGTGCATCGCGACGGCGACCTGATCGGCGACTGGGCGCCGGACTTCGTCATCCTCGACGAGGCCCAGCGCATCAAGAACTGGAACACGCGCACCGCCCGCAGCGTCAAGCGCATCGCCTCGCCCTACGCCCTCGTCCTCACCGGCACGCCGCTGGAGAATCGCCTCGAAGAGCTGATCTCCATCGTCCAGTTCGTGGACCGCTTCCGTCTCGGGCCGACGTTCCGCCTGCTCAACGAGCATCAGATTCGCGATAACGACGGCAAGGTCGTCGGCTACAAGGGGCTGGATCGCATTGGCCAGACTTTGCAACCCGTCCTCCTGCGCCGCCACAAGCATGAAGTCCTGGCGGAACTGCCGGAGCGGATCGACAACAATATCTTTGTTTCCATGACGGATCGCCAACGGGCGTATCACACCGACAACATGGAGATCGTCGCCCGCATCGTCCAGAAATGGCGGCGCTACCGCTTCCTGTCGGAGTCGGACCAGCGCAAGTTGATGATCGCCCTCTTGCGCATGCGCATGTCCTGCGACAGCAGTTTCCTCGTGGACCATGCCACCGACCACGGCACCAAGGCCGACGAAGCGGTGACGCTGCTCGACGAGATGTTGGAAGAGCGGGGCGTCAAGGCGGTGGTCTTCAGCCAGTGGACGCGAATGCACGAGCTGCTGGTGCGCCGACTCAAGGGCCGCGACTGGGACCACGTCCTGTTCCACGGCGGCGTACCGTCGGTCAAGCGCAAGGACCTGATCGACCGTTTCCGCGACGATCCGGCCTGTCGCGTCTTCCTTTCGACCGACGCGGGCGGCGTTGGCCTGAACCTCCAGCACGCCAACGTTGTCGTCAATATGGACCTGCCCTGGAACCCGGCCGTGCTGGAGCAGCGCATCGGCCGCGTGCATCGCATGGGGCAGAAGCAGCCGGTGCGCGTCATCAACTTCGTGGCCCAGGGGACCATCGAAGAGGGAATGCTCCAGGTGCTGAAGTTCAAGAAATCGCTGTTCGCCGGCGTGCTGGACGGCGGCGACAAGGAAGTTTTCCTCGGCGGCAGCAAGCTGAACAAGTTCATGGAGACGGTCGAGTCGGCGACGACCTCCATTCCCGAGGCGATGCTCGAAGACTCCGAAGAGGCGCTGCGAACGCCGCCGGACGAACAGGCCGGCCCGGCACCGCGGCCTTCGCGCCGCGGCACGCCCGCTCCAATACCGATGCCGACGCCTGTTTCGGTTCTCAGCGAACCCGACGACGAACCGGCGCCGACCGTGGCCGCGAGCGATCCGTGGTCGGGCCTGCTTCAAGCTGGCATGGCGCTGTTGCAACAGTTCGTGGCGCCATCGGGGAACGGCTCAGCGCCCTCGGCACCCTCCGTGCCGCGCTTGCCGTCGGTGCAGCGCGACGAAGGCACCGGCGAGCGTTTCGTCAAACTGCCGATGCCGTCGCCGGAAGTGATCGATCAGGCGGTAAAGGCGCTGAGTGGGTTTTTGCAGCAGTTGCGGAAATGAAACGTATCGATCCTCAATCCGCGTCAAAGACGTGATCGACGCTGATCTCGAATCCCTCAAGGAGGGATGACCGGGCCATGCTTCCGCGGGCGAAGTTGCCGAATTGGCGATACTTCTTCTTGTTCAGCACGAGAACCAGGATCGTTTCGTTCACGGGATTGACGATCCAGTATTCGGGGACGCCGCCCTCGGCATTATCGAGGCGCTTGTCCACCAGATTCCGCAGTCACTCAGGCTTCGCGGCGTAAAAACCGCGTCACTGTCTCCACGAACTCCGCTTCCTTCTCGAACATCGCCAGGTGACCGCAGTCGGGAAGCACCTTCCATTCGGCGTGCGGCAGCGCCTTCCGGTAGGCCGCGCCATACGACGGCGGCACCAGCTTGTCGTCGCTTCCCCAGAGCAAGAGCGTCGGGCATTTGACGCGGTGCAGCCGTGCCGGCAGCTTCGGACTGTAGGGCCGCTCCCACATGAGACGCGCCAGTGCTGTCATCGACTGGTAGCCGGCGATGCGGCGCTCGTCGTCCGGTTCGTCCATCACGATCAGTTTGGCCATGTAGCTTTCGGGGTCGTGAAACAACAGCTCGCGCAGCCGCTTCGGGTCGGCCATGACGCGGAACAGGTCCGGCAACGGCTCTTCCTCGACCCACATGCCGGGGGCGCCGCTGATCCACAGTTTTGCGACGCGCTCGGGCCAACGGGCCGCGAACTCCGCCGCGATCCAGCCGCCGAGACTGACGCCGCCGAGGATGATCCGATCGAGTCCGAGGGCGTCGAACAGCTCGACGTAGTGGAACGCCATGTCCTCGATGGAGTCGATCTCGTCGAAGCCGCCGCTCTTGCCGAAGCCGGGATGCGTCGGCACGTAGACGCTGAAGCGTTTCGCCCAGGCCTGGTAGAACGGCAGCCAGCGAATCGATTCGCCGAGCGTACTGTGCAGGTAGACGAACGGCGGGCCGTCGCCGCCATGCAACAGCACCGTCGCCCGGCCGTGCAGGTCGATGGTCTGCGACTCGCCCGTGCCCGCCAGCAACACGCGCGCGGCGTACTTCAGCTTCTTCAGTGCATCGAACATGCGAACCCTCCCGCCGCTTGTGGCTTAGAGCTAGCGGACAAAACTCCGGAGCGCGGGCGTCCCGTCCGCCGCTCAGCGACCAGGATAGCCGCTCTCCGAGACCTTGCCCAGACCCGCGGCCTGGGCTGACAGAAGCGGCCCTTCAGGCCGCAACCCTTCCCAGGCCCGCGGCCTGGGCTGACAGAAGCGGCCCTTCAGGCCGCAACACCGGTGCGGCCTCCTTCGAGAGGCGCACCCTTCTGCTTCTTGACACAAACGGCAGTGCGGGGTAGCCTCTAAGTGCTGGATTCCGCGCCGCGGGGGGCTGTCGGCGTGGAGTCTAAGGTGAACCCCACCTCGGTCGGCTCCCCCTTTGCCAGCCGGAAGCACCCTCCTGAAAGGACCGCTACGCCATGCTCACCCTCCTCGGGCAGAAGATGAAGTTCTGCGACGGCGTCACCCGCCGCAACTTCCTCCAGATCGGCGCCCTCAGTTTCGGCGCCACCACCTTATCCCTCACCGACATCTTCCGCGCCGAAGCGAAGGCCGGGACGACCGCCACGCGCCACAAGGGCGTCATCAATATCTTCCTCGGCGGCGGACCGCCGCACCAGGATATGTGGGATCTCAAACCGGACGCGCCGCCGGAGATTCGCGGCGAGTTCAAGCCGATCAACACCAGGGTCACCGGCATCCAGATCGGCGAGACGTTTCCGCGCATCGCCGCCAGCATGGACAAGTTCGCTGTCATCCGCTCCATCGTCGGAGCCAAGGGCGGGCACGACGCGCTCCAGTGCATGGCGGGCTGGGATCCGCAGAACATGATCTCGATGGGCGGCCGGCCCAGCCTCGGCGCCGCGACGGCGAAGGTGCTCGGCCCGGTTGATCCATCGGTGCCGCCGTTCGTCGGCCTCGCCGCTTCGACGACACACAAGCCCTGGAGCGACTGCGGACGGCCCGGTTTCCTCGGCGTCCCCTACGCCGCCTTCAAGCCGGACGGCGAGGGCATGGCGAACCTCAAGCTGCGCGGCGTGACCATCGACCAGCTCGCCGACCGCCGTAAGTTGCAGCTCGGTTTCGACAATCTTCGGCGCGAGATG
>JBBQPD010000493.1:0-5270 GCA_038331535.1 Gemmatales bacterium
CTCGCGCGCCAGCACCATCCGGATCGCAACCCCGGCGACAAGGGCGCGGTCGCCAAGTTCAAGGAGATTCAGGACGCCTACGAAGTACTCAACGATTCGACCAAGCGGGCGCAGTACGATCAGTTCGGCTTCGCCGGCCCCAGCGCCGGCGGCATGCCCGGTGGGGGCGGTGGTTTCGACGCCGGCGCGCTCGAAGAAATGTTGCGGAGCGGCGGCTTCGGCGGCTTCGGCGGCGGCGCGGGCGGCATCGACCTCGGCGAGATTCTCGGCAGCATGGGCGGCCGCCGCGGCAGCGGACAGGGCCGGCGTCCGCGCCCGCCGCGCGCGGTCGAAACCGAGGCGACGATACCCTTTGAAGTCGCCGCGGCCGGCGGCAAGGTCCGGCTGAACCTCGACGGCAACCACCTCGAATTGAAGGTGCCGGCGGGAATCGAGGACGGCAAGAAACTGCGTCTCGCCGGTCAGGGTCCGGGCGGCGCCGACCTGATCGTCCGGGTGCGCGTGGCGCCGCACCCCTACTTCCGCCGCGAAGGCAACAACGTGGTGCTGGAGGTGCCGCTGACGTTGAGCGAGGCCGTGCTCGGCGCGAAGATTGACGTGCCGACGCCGGACGGCACGCGCCTGACCGTCAAGGTGCCGTCGGGCACGTCGAGCGGCGCCCGCCTGCGGCTGCGCGGCAAGGGCATCGCCGGCGGCGACCAGTACATCGAGATCAAGGTGGTCGTGCCGGCGCCGGCGGACGACCGCAGCCGCGAACTCATCGAGGAGTTCGGGCGTCTATCTCCGCAACGGAACCCACGCCTCGACCTGCCGTGGGCGTGAGGATGACCAGGTGACCAGGTGACAAGGTGACCAGGTGACAAGGTGACAAGGTGACAAGGTGACACGAAGGTTCTAGTCACCTTGTCACCTTGTCACCTTGTCACCGTGTCACCGTGTCACCGTGTCACCTTGTCAGCTTGTCACCTTGTCACGGAGCCAACATGCCCGGAGCGTTCGCTTTTCGGCCGTACGAACATCTGCGGCGGCCGGCTGACTTTCAGCTCGTTTATGAGCGCCGCCGCTCCGTCAGCGATGCGTGGCTGCTCGTCTACGCGCGCGAAAACGAACTGCCATATTCGCGCCTCGGCCTGTCGGTGTCGAAGAAGTTCGGCGGCGCGGTGCAGCGCAACTTGCTGCGCCGGCTCTTCCGCGAGGCGTACCGATTGTCGAAGGCCGAGATTCCCGCGGGCCTGGACCTGGTCCTGATCCCGCGCCGACCGGAGCCGCCGCCGTTGGCCGTGCTCAAGCAGGTTTTGCCGAAGCTGGTACGTCAGGTGCTGAAGCGCCTGGCACAGGACGGAGAACGGAAGTGATCGGCAAACTGTTGCGGCCGTTCAGCTCGGCGCTGAAGCTGTTCCTGATTGGCGGCGTCCGTTGTTACCAGTACGTGCTGCGGCCGATCCTGCCGCCGCTGTGCCGCTTCGAGCCGAGCTGCAGCGCGTACTTCATCGAGGCCGTGAACAAGTACGGCCCGGTGCGCGGGGCGTGCAAGGGCGTCGGCCGTATCTGCCGCTGCAACCCGTGGAACCGCGGCGGCTTCGACCCGCCGTGAGGGGTTCAGCACTCATCCCGTGCGCCGCCAGCCGAGGACGGCGATTTCCATCTTCACCAGTTGCTGCACGACGGTCGCCGCGCGCGGGCGCTCGCCGGGGCGATGGGCGAGCAGGTGTTCGACCAGCGTGCCCACGCCCCGCGGCAGGTCGCTCACGCTGGCGCGGATGTCGGCGGGCGGGTCGCAGCGGTGGCGGCGAAATGTCTGGCTCAGCGAACCCGGCGGGTACGGCAACCGGCCCGTCAGCGCCTCGAACAGCGTCACGCCGAGGCTGAACACGTCGCTGCTCAACTCTTCCGATGGTTCCGGGTCGCACAACTCGGGCGCGAGGTAGTCGGCGGTGCCGAGCACGTAGCCGTCGCGCAGGAAGTCCGCGTTCTCGCCGGGCCGATGGGCGAAGCCGAGGTCGATTAATACAGCGCCGCCGCCGGTCAGGCGGATGTTGTCCGGCTTCACGTCGCCATGAAGGAAGCCGGCCCGGTGCAGGGCGGCCAGCGCCTCGGCCGTCTGCCGGACAACCCACAGCGCCTCGGTCGGATCGAGGCGATAATCCCGCCGCAGCCGTGCCCGCAACGATTCGCCGGGCAGCAGATTCATCACGATGAAATAGGGCGGATACGTCACCTGGGCGTGCGTAATGCGCACCAAGTGAGGGTGATTCACGCTCAGGCCGGCGCGGGCCTCGCGCTGGAGCAGCTTGACTGCGGTCGGCTGGTCTTCCCAGTCGGCGCGCACGGTCTTGACCGCACAGGGCCGGTCGGTCGCCTGGTCGCGGGCATCGTAGACGACCGTCATCGGTCCGCCGCCGAGGGGCGCGAGGAGATCGTAGCCGGGAATATGCGGGATCGGCTGCATGGCGGTTTCCGCGTGCGCGCGTGACGTCAACAACGGCTGTTGTCGCCAGTATCGGACGCGGCGCGGGGGCAAGGTGAGCGAATTGTTTAGGAACGCGGACGAAACAATTTTCATTCTAACCGACTCTCGTTCTGCTCCCGTACCCACGTTCCCAAACTCAGAGCGTGGGAACCAGGTAGGAACGGGGTGAACGAGCAACCACACACAACCGGTCCGGCTGAAAGCTGATAGCTATCAGCTATTAGCTCTCAGCAAGAACTCGGCGGAACGTCTCCGTAAGGTGCGGCGACGTTCCGGCAGTGAACTCTATTTCGGCTGGCCGACCGCCTCACTCGCAGCGCGGTCAAGCTCCGCGGCCAGAGCCTCGGCCGTCTGGGCCGCGGTCGCCTCGGTCACGCCGACAGCCGTCACCGGAGCGAGCGGCGGCGGCGCCTTCGCCTTGATCTGCTCCTTGGGCTCGGCCACGTCGTGTTCCCAGAACATTTTTTCCATGCCGACGCAGCCCTGGCCCGCCAGCGCCGCCGTCAGCAGCAAGAGACCCATGTAGCGCTTCATTCCTGGCCCTCCCGCACCGTGGCCGTCCGCACGCCCCCGAGATGCTTGTTCAGCTCGGCCTCGTCGGACTCGAACCGGTTCGCGGCGGCCGACGTGCGCGTTCGGTGCAGCTCATCGACGCGCTGTTGCAGAAGCTCGGCCTGCCGTTCCAGCTCGACGTTGTTGGTGTCGAGGGCGATCTGCTTCAATTTGTCGCACACGTCCGTGCGCCGAATCCAGGCGGCCTCTTCGCTTTCCCGAGCGACCACCGGCTTGAGCGCGGCGGCCGCGGCGTTCGCCGTCAATGGGACGGTTGGCGGCACCGCCGGCGCGTCGGCCTTCTTGTCCGCGAACGGATTGACCTTGTCCCACCAGTGACCCCCGCCCGAAGGCGCGGCACCATTATCCGCGGCGCGGGCCGAGACGGTCAGTCCCAGCACCAGCACCGCGGCGGCTCCCCCCAGCCTGCGCATGAGCATGGCACCCTCCCCCAAGGCGATTCCGGCCGCACCGCTCCCCCCGCGAAGCGGTCCGTGAACCGTGTCTGAATTTGTCTTCGTGAGGGGACGGCCTATGCCAAACGTCCGCCGTCGTGTCCAGAGCAGATTCACCGATAAGAGTGTGCCTCGGGCGTGCCTCCCGAAGTAGGCGAACACGCACTCTCTGTAGAACCACCGACCTGCGGCCTGAAGGGCCGCTTCCATCAGTCCAGGCCGAAGGCCTGGGAACTCCTGCAGCCCGATCCAGATCACTTTTGGTCCGGGCGGTCCGTAGTGCTTGCGCCGCAGATAACCGCCCAATTCGGCGATCAGCTCCACCATCTCCCCCAGCGCCGACGGGCGGCTCGCCGGCTCGCAGGTCCGGATGACAATGCCGCGGTTGAGGATTTCCTTCCAGAGTTGCACCTGCTCCATCCAGGGAAGACGTGAAAGGCAGTTGACGCGCTCGATGATGAGGACGGAACCCTGGGGTACGATTCCGGCGTCTACGAGGTCTAGGAACTTGCCGAGGTGCCCCCGTTTCCAGTTCTGGCTGTTGAATCCTGAGACGCCCTTGTCGGCGAGTGACAAGGTCCGGTCGAGGGGGATGCCCTCTTCCCTGGCGGCAGCCTCGGCCATCGCTTACTGACGGCGGTAGGAGTCGCCGGCCTCTTGTCGCTTGCCGGAGAAGCGGATATAGCTGTAAGCCTTGCGGGCCATGACGGGATTCTCTACACTACTCCGCATTGAACCATCCTCCAGAGTATAACCGATGTCTACGATTACTGCAAACTATGCCGTCTTTGAAGACGGATCGCACCAGTACAAAGTCAGTGAAGGCACGGTCGTCAAGGTTGACTGGCGCGAGGCCGAGGTCGGCGCCCAGGTCGTCTTCCCGCGCGTCCTGCTGTATCAGGAAGGCAACGACACGAAGATCGGCCAGCCCTTGCTCGACGGCGTCCGTGTCGTCGGCGAGGTGGTCGATCACCCTTCGACGAAGGTGTATATCCAGCACTTCCGCCGTCGTAAGAACTACCGGCGCTTGAAGGGCCATCGCCAGCACTACGTCGAAGTGAAGGTCTACGCCGTCGTTCCGGCTGGCCAGTCAGTGCCGCCGGTCCCGGAAAAGAAGAAGAAAGAGACGCCCGCACCAACCCCGGCCGCGGAAGCGCCGAAGGCTTGATCCCATTCTCCCCTCATTTTTTTTCGGGAAGTGGACAGTGTCGCCGCTGGCGGCTTAGCGGTCAGAGGCCGCTAAGCCGCCAGCGACAAACAGCGACGCTCCCCTGGGTGCTCCTCCGATTTTGGCACGCTCCCGCTGCCGATGCTCGGCCCCGACACAACTGCAGCGCGTAGTTCAGGCGATCCTGGTTACTGTAGAAGTAATTCAGCCCACCTCCCAACAACGCCCCATCACCGCCCGCCGGCACCTGCGCGCCCAATGCTCCCACCCAGTCCGTCACACCCACGTACCCGTCTTCCAGCAGGCGCTTGTGCTTCCAATTTTCCTCGTCCCGCACCCTACTCCCTGCCCATGCCAAAATCGAAAAGAGCACCCTAAACAATGAACTTGCTCTGGCACTCGCGGCGACACCTCGCTATAGAGCGTCCCCACTCGTTCGTCACAGTGTCCGTGAAGTGATGGGATTCACTCTTCTGAAGCAGGGGGAGATCATGCGTAAATGGTTCTGGTGCTGCACCGCCGCCGGGGTGGTGGCTGCCGGTTTCTATGGGACCGTGAAGTACTGCGGGACACACGCGGAAGGTGCCGTGAGCAAGGCGGTACTGTCGGCGTGCGCGATTGGTCT
>JBBQPD010000494.1:0-5247 GCA_038331535.1 Gemmatales bacterium
ACACGCCTTGCTGCGAGGTCGCTCTTGGTGCCGTGGTGGATCGGAGCATCCGGACTCCGACTTCGTAAGTGTTGGTGTCAGCAACGCAACACGGATAGCAAGCGGAAGAAGATGGGTTGGTACGGGTTCCAGGCCAGCAACCGATACACCAACCGGCGACCCGTGCGCACGATCTGACACGCCTGACGCACGAAGGCATTCACGAAGGTCTTGAACTCGATCTTCAGCACCCACAGCTTCTCGGCCTGATACTTGGCTTGCCAGCGGCCCGCCTCTTCGGGCAGCGTCAACGCCCACCAGGCTTTCAGGTTCCAGGCCAACGCCGTCATCACCATGTAGGCCCAGTTGCTTATCAGGTTGTCCAGCGGCGCCGTCAACGCTCGCACGCCGCCGTGCAATTGGGCCAGCAAGTTCTCCTGCTGGCAGCGGTCGTTGGCCGAGAACACGACCTCGTCAGCCTCGGGACCCCAATCGTTGGTCAGGTAGAAGAAGTACACGATTCGATCGAACAACACCTTCTCGCCCTTCTCCACGGAGATATTCTTGCGCACCACCACCATGCGATAACTGTTCTGGCAGGCTGTCGGCCGATAGTCAAACTCGGCCACCTCCTCCGACTGCAAGCGCTGGTTGTCGAACAGCCGTGCCACCACGATCTGCTCTTTGACTTGGTCGGGCCGCTGCCGGGGCTTGGTCTGGACGGTGTAGCGCGCGGGCCGTTGCAGTTTCCGCCAGGCTGCGGCCGGCAGAGCGTCCGCCAGCGCTCGCAGGTTCGGCGTGCTGTCGTAGCCGAAGATAAAGGTGACACGGCCGCTCTGGTTCCAGCGGTCCAGGTGGACGGTCTGTGAGAAGTCGGTATCGCCACGCAGCAGCACGCGCTGAAAGCCGCCGCGCCAACACAGGGCCAGGGCTTGGTCCACCTGCTCGGCCGCCCCTTCGTGCGACGGCCGATTGCCGGAGCGATTGACCACACGCAGCACTTCCTGGGTGTTGGCCAGACTCAGCACCAGCGCGTGGTAGCCCCAGGTGCCGTCATAGGCGATGTCCATGCCGCGTTTGCACTGCCCGGTCGTGGCCACCAGGGTGCCGTCCATGTCGATGGTGGCCTGCGCGAAGAAGGCCGCCGGCTGACGGGCCCAGACCTTAAGGCGAATGTCATCGAAGATTTCTTGCAGCGTCTGCACGTCGCCGCTGGTGAAGCGGCGGCAGAAGTCGCCCGCGGTGGTGGGGTCGGGGATACGGCGGGCGCCCAGGGCGTTGAGGAAGACTTCGTCGTGGCGGCGCAGCTCGATGTCCTGCAAGCAGGTGCCGTCGCAGAGGGCGTTGTAAGCGAAGTTGAGGACGTGATCGGACTCGTGGAAGGGCAAGTGGAACTTGAGCAAGTGCAGGCGGTCGTCGAGGGCGTCGATCAAACCTAGTTGGCGGGCCAGGACGTGGATGGCCCCGATACCGCCGTGGGCGATGCCGCGGCTGCGGTCGCTGATCTCGTAATGGAGGTTGCGAGCGGTGAACATAGGTTTGCTGCAGTCACCGAGCTTGGTTTGGTCGAGGCGTCTTGTGAGGCGACGCTTGCTGTTGGCTAGCTTTCGTGATACCGTTGGTTTCACTCGAAATCCCTCGCGGGTCGCGTTGTTGGAAAGAGTCGATACTTATCAAACACCGCGAAAACGCGAACGGATTTCGAGTTTTCAGAAAATCGCCTCGCAGGGGCGAGACGCCTTCGCTTGGTTAAGGTCTAGAATGACTTTTGGGATAGAGGTTGGTCAAGGTATGAGTATACCACTGGCCGCAGGGCGGTGTCTATCAGTTACCGGATAATTCATGGAGATACTCTTCGGCACGCGCGGCGCCAGGCCAGAGAGCAGAGCCTGATCGGCAACTCCTGGTGGAACTGCCCGAGCTACTGTCGCGCCGCACATCGTATTGGGATCTGGACGGAATACGGCAGCCGGTGGTACCGCTGTCGAGTCGTCCTGCGCCCGGACTGATTAGCAGCGTTCCCGTTTCCGACCCTCTATCGGCGCCCGGGATTCCCTTGTCGGTACCGAGAATCTTATCTGTGTGCTGAGAGTGGTGCCAGCGTGGCGGTTTGCTCGGGCGATGGGCGAATCGTAATTGGCAGATGAAACACCAACCGGTTCGTCGGAACGGGCACAATCCCTTGGACCCACTGTGAAGTTCAGTCGCGACTCCGCGCCCCGTCGCACGACGCCGAAGCGACAGCGTGTGACCCGGTCCGGCCTCTATTCCCGACCGTAGCGGTTACGGAATTCAGATGGCGGCTGCCAAGTTGGCAGGGAAAAAGTCTCGCGCCTGTTAACCCGTCTGTTGGAATGGAGGGGTCTGCGAACCTGACGACTTCGAGTTAACAGGTTAGAGATCTTTTGTGTAAACTCAAACCGCCAGGTTCGCGTCTCACTCGGGCGCCCGAGCCGAACCCCTCTGTCCGGTCGGCGCAAGCCGAATCGCCGTAAAACATTGGCGGGACATATGATCGGTTGACGAGACGGCGCTATCTCTAGTTCGTAACCTCAAAAAGAGTTCGAAGAGGGTCTGACTCGGGGAGCTAAGATTTCTGGAACGAGCCGGCACTGGCTCTCCAGTTAGGCGCTTTCGCCGAGAGGGCCACCTCGCGGCGTCTTTCGTTTCCCCGCGTTTTTCCCGCAAAATCTTGCGTCAAATTCCTCCGATCACCGACCGATCCCGTTTCCACGCGGGCGATCCGGGGACGTGAGGTGCTCGTCTTAGACGCCGATCATTTTGGCGACAGGTCTCGGAGCCTCTCGTTCGGCCGCCCGATCGGGTTAGCCGCCCGACCGTGCCGCACCTGAAGAATCCTCGCGCCCCGCGCCTTCCTCATCGCAGCCGGCACCGCACGTCTCTGCCTTCGTGCCGTGCGTCCGCGAGATATCGCCGCTCTGCTCTCTGGAAGATTCTGCCAAAATCCTCTCCGAATGGCCTTGAGGTGCGCTCGGAAACGAGGCTCAGTGTCTGTCCGGGTTAACGGTTTCTGAGACCTCACGTGGAGCGACATGATGCAGCTGAACATCGCGAAAGAGGTGGCCGCCATGAAGCGGCTGGCCATGCAAGACTTACGGGAGCGGTACGCCGAGGCCTTCGGCGAGACGACGCACGCCAGTAACCGCGTCTGGCTGATCCGGCGCATCGCCTGGCGCCTGCAGGTTCGGGCGGAGGGCGACCTGACTGAGCGGGCACGTCGCCACGCCGCGGAACTGGCCGACGATGCCGACCTGCGGCTGTCGCCGCCGCAGACACCGGCCGTACCGGGGGCGGGCCGCCCGATCCCGGACGTCCCGCTGCTCCCAGCGGACAACCGCCTGCCGCCAGCAGGCTCTGTCCTGACGAGGCTCTACAAGGGCGAGACGCTACAGGTTCGGGTACTCGACGGCCGCACCTTCGAGTTCGAGGGCGAGGTGTTCGGGTCGCTCAGCGCTGTGGCCAAGAAGGTCACCGGCGGTCACTGTAACGGCTTCCACTTCTTCAGGTTGGGCAAGGGGGTGGGCGCATGAGCAAGAACCAAACCCCAGCCGCGGAACGTCCGACCATCCGCTGCGCGATCTACAGCCGCAAGAGCACGGAGGAGGGCCTCGAGCAGTCGTTCAACTCGCTGGATAACCAGCGCGAGTCGGCTGAGGCCTACATCAAGAGCCAGGCCCACGAGGGCTGGCAGTGCTTGCCCGACCGCTACGATGACGGTGGCTGGAGCGGCGGCAACATGGAACGCCCCGCCTTACGCCAGCTTCTCATCGATATCGAAGCTGGCAAGGTAGACTGCGTGATCGTCTACAAAGTCGATCGCCTCTCGCGCTCGCTCCTGGATTTTGCCAGGATCCTGGAGACATTCGACCAGCACCAGGTGTCGTTCGTCGCCGTGACGCAGCAGATAAACTCTGCGACCTCGATGGGCCGCTTGATGCTCAACGTGCTACTGTCCTTCGCCCAGTTCGAGCGGGAGATCATCAGCGAGCGGACGCGCGACAAGATCGCAGCAACACGGCGGAAGGGCAAATGGGCCGGCGGCCATCCGATTCTGGGCTACGACGTCGACGGTCACACGCGGCTGGTGATCAACGACGCCGAAGCGGCCCACGTGCGGGACATCTTCGCGCTGTACCTGCAGTACGAGGCGCTGCTCCCGGTGGTCGTCGAACTGGAGCGCCGCGGCTGGACGACGAAGCGCTGGACGGCGCGGAAAGGCTTGCAGCGTGGCGGCCGGACGTTCACGAAGACGGGCCTGCATCAACTCCTCAGGAACGTCGTTTACGCCGGCCGCGTGAAGTACAAGGGGGAGACGCATGCGGGCGAGCAGGCGGCCATCATCGACGCCGACACCTGGCAGCGGGTGCAGGAGACGCTGCTGCGGAACAGCCGTAGTAGCGGCGTGCCGGTCTGCAATGGGTTCGGCGCCATGCTCAAGGGACTGCTACACTGCGTCCCGTGCGGCTGCGCGATGACGCCCGCCCACTCGAACAAACAGGGCAAGAAGCGCTACCGCTACTACACCTGCACCAACGCGCAGAAACGCGGCTGGCACACCTGCCCGTCCAAAGCGCTTCATCGTCGAGCAGATCCGTTGTGTGTCCAACGACCCGGCCCCACCAACAGCGACGACGCTGGCGGGATTCGAACCGCTCTGGCAAGCGCTGACGCCGCACGAACAGGTGCTCCTGGTCCATCGGCTGGTCGACCGCATCGAGTACGACGGCGCCGCGAACACGGTGGCCGTCACGTTCCATCCGGCTGGCATTCCAACGCTGGCTGACGAGATCGCCACCAGGCAGCAGGAGGGAATGGCATGAACAGGCCGATGACCATCACGACTCCCGTGAACTTCCGCACGGTGGCCAAGGGCCGACTGAACATCGTCGCCGGACCGGCGCCGTCAACTGAATCGCGGTTGCCAGGCCGGGGCCGCGCGTCGCGCGGCTCATGGCGCTGGCACTGCACTTCGAGCGGCAGGTGCGCTCGGGCGAGATGGATAGCTACCGCGAGTTGGCCGATCTCGGGCATGTCACCCGCGCTCGAATCAGCCAGATCATGAACCTGGCAAATGTTGCCCCCGACATCCAGGAAGCGATTCTGTTCCTACCGCGCACGCAGCAGGGACGCGATCCGATCCACCTGGCGCAGTTGCAGTCGATCGCCACAACCTACGACTGGACGAAGCAGCGGCGCTTGTGGCAGACACTACTCCGGAGAGGTACACGTGTTTGCGGACTTGGGGCC
>JBBQPD010000495.1:0-5247 GCA_038331535.1 Gemmatales bacterium
TTCTAGGCTCTGGCTGGCAATCCGTATTTAGCCCCGGAGGGGCGGCGGTCAATAGCCAGGGGTGTCAACCCCTGGTTTCCGACATGTGCCGCGCCGCCGACCGCCGCATCTCTCGGTTTGGATGGCAGAGGACATCCGGCACACCGCCCCTGCTCTCCAGGGGCTTGCGCCCCTGGCTATTGACCGCCGCCCCTCCGGGGCTAAATGCGGGCCGTCAGCAACGCCCCCGCCGCCCGGCACAGTTCCTGTGCATCCTCCGCTCGCGGCGCCTCCGCGATGACGCGCACGATCGGCTCCGTGTTGCTCGGGCGTACATGCACCCAGCGGTCGGCCCAGTCGAGCCGCAGACCGTCGAGGCGGTTCGCCGCTGCCTCCGGCCAGCGCGCCGCGACCGCCTCGAACAGTTGCGGCAATCCTTCACGGCTGACGGTGTACTTGTCCTTGACGATGTGATAGATCGGCAACTCCGCGACCAGCTCGCTCAGTTTCTTTCCCGTCTCGGCCACCAGATTGAGAACCAATGCCATGCCGATGAACGGGTCGCGGACGTAGCCGACGCGCGGGTCGATGACGCCGCCGTTGCCCTCGCCGCCCAGCACCGCGCCGATCTCGATCATGCGGTCGGCGACGTTGGCTTCACCGACCGCGCTGCGCTCGCAGCGGCAGCCGTAACGCGCCGCCACGTCCTCGGTCACGCGCGAGGTTGACATGTTGACGACCACCGGCCCGCGCTGCTGGCTCAGCCGGAAGCGCGCCGCCAGGGCCAGCGTCAACTCCTCACCGATGTAGCGGCCTTGCTCGTCGAGAATGGCCAGCCGATCGGAATCGGGATCGAGGGCGAAACCGATAGCGGCGCAACTCTGCGCGACGAGCGGTCCGATGTCGCGCAGGTTCGTCGCCGTAGGTTCCGGCTCGTGTAGGAAGACGCCATCGCCGTCGCAGGCGCGGCAAACCGCTTCGACCCCGAGCGCCTGGAGCAAGCGGCGCGCGAGCGGCCCACCGGCACCGCCGTTGCCGTCCACGAAAGCCCGCAGCCCCGCCGCGCGGATGCACTCCACCTCTACAAGTTCCAGTACGCGGTCGCAGTGTTCCTCATCGGCCTTGCGATAGTCGTGGACCTTGCCGAGGGCGTCCCAGGATACACAACGCTGTTCGCCGCGCTCAAATAGTTCCTGAATCTTACGCCCTTCGGAGGCGCTGAGAACGCGGCCATCCGGCCCGAATAGTTTGAGACCGTTCCATTCAGCCGGGTTGTGGCTGGCCGTGATCTGTATGCCGCCCGCCGCCTTGAGGGCGCGCACGGCCAGGCCAACGGTGGGCGTCGAGGCAACGGCCACGTCGTGAACCTCGCAGCCGGCGGCACTGAGGCCGGCCAGGATGGCGTGGCGCAACATGATGCCGCTGGGCCGACCATCGCGGCCGAGAACGATGCGCCCGCCGCCGGTGTGCGCACCCAGAGCCGAGGCAAACGCGAGCGCCGCCGCGGGTGTCAGGCTCTGGCCGATTATGCCGCGAATGCCGGAAACGCTGACAATAAGGCCGCTCTCCGCCGCCGACATGCTGAATCCTCCGTGACGTTGAGACCTACGTTGTTGCCATGCTACGAAGACGGCCGTTCATCGCCAGAGGCTACGGACTGGCAGGCGGCGCATGTGGGGAGTA
This sequence comes from Gemmatales bacterium, assembly GCA_038331535.1. Taxonomy (GTDB): domain Bacteria; phylum Planctomycetota; class Planctomycetia; order Gemmatales; family Gemmataceae; genus JBBQPD01. Next base: position 1,663 of record JBBQPD010000495.1, read on the forward strand.
AGACAAGAGAGAACAGGGACGTTACTCGACAGGAGGATGCGATGGGATTACCGATGGAAGCGCGGCCGCGCCAGATTCCGCTCTGGCTGAAGGTGGCCTACACCGCGTTCGTGGCGGTGCTGGTGCCGGTCTACTGGGATAAGTACACGCCGGTCAATTTTCTCTATTTCTGCGACGTCGCCCTGTTGCTGACCGTGCCGGCGCTGTGGCTGGAGAGCAGCTATCTGGCCAGCATGATGGCGGTGGCGATCACGCTGCCGCAACTGCTCTGGCAGGTCGATTTCGTCTACTATTTGCTGTTCCGCGTGCATTTTCCCGTCGATCTGACCGGCTACATGTTCGAGCCGGAGCGTTCGCTGTTTCTGCGCGGCCTGTCCTTTTTCCACTTCTGGCTGCCGCTGCTGCTCGTGTGGTTGATCTGTCGGCTCGGCTACGACCGGCGGGCGTTACGAGGCCAGATCGTTCTCTCCTGTGTGGTCTTGCTGTTGTCCTATCTCTTCACGACATATCCCTACGGCCCGGCCGGAAACGTGAACAAGGTGTTCGGTCCAGGTGGCGATTCCGACCCGCCCCAGGTGTGGATGCCTCCGTTACTCTGGCTCGGCGTGGTGATCGTCGCCATGCCGGTGGTGATTTATGTGCCGACACATTTTGTGTTTCGGTGGGTGTTGCCCCGGCATGGTCCTGAGCAGGGTTGACATAGCCTTTGCGGGCGGCTGAGCGCGCATCACCAGAGCGTTTTGTCCTACTTCCACGCGCTCGTCACTGTTCTTATCTCGGTGGAGTGCTCCAGCGCCGCCTCGCTGTTCTGTCGATCCCGGCTATTGCCGTTGCCTGCTTGGCGGGATAGTTTGGAGCGAAGCATAGGATCCTATCAACCATGAAATGCAGAAACAGGAGGTCGCTGTGCCGATCTTCTCCAGAGGCATCAACGGTGCGGCCCAGCGCGATCTCCATCGCCTCATCGCCGGTCGCTCTTCCAGCGAGATCGCTATTCTTCGTCACTGTTCCGCGGCGATGATCGGGCTGCTTCGTTACGATCCGGATCAACTAGGGCAAACCGTCGGGACCGACGGGCGCTTTCGCGTACACAACCTCGGTCCCCTGCGAATGCTCTTTCACGTCCGGCCGCCGGAGGATCGTTACGCGGAACTCGTGGGGTTGGCGATCAACGTTGATTGGGAGATGTAGTCCGCAAGGAAGCGTCTTCCGCTCATAGACTGAGATCCTCACCGTTTTCATCTTCCTCGTACGGTCCGAAGCTATCGAGGAACTGCTTAAACTCTTTGGTCGTGAGTCGCGGTTCGTCCGAAGCGAGGCGCCGTTCCAGTTCGGCTAGGAGTTCGGGATCCAACTCCACCGGCTCTTGCGGCATGGAGGTTTCAGACGGCCGCGCAAGGTAACCAACTACTCCGTCTCCATCCACGAGTGGTATCGACGCGCCCTGCGGATGCCGTTCCAGTAGTTCTCGCGCCAAGTCCACGAGCAGCGCCTTCTTGTCAGCGTCGGAACTGCGCGCGAGCAGTGCCGCGAATTCGCTCCGAACGGTCATCGTCAAAGGCATGGCGGTTCTCTCACGTCAAGAAACAAAATACTTCCCGCACCTTCTCTCTCTGGAGCCTAAGCCACCGAACGGCGTAATGCAACGGCATGGCGCGTCCTCGTCCGTCCGCCGGACGAGGACGCCGATCGAACTCTTACCCCAGCTTGACCGTCACCGTCTTCGTCTCGGTGTAGTGCTCCAGCGCCGCCTCGCCATTCTCGCGGCCCTGGCCGGACATCTTGAAGCCGCCGAACGGCGTTGTCGTATCGACGACGTGGTAGCAGTTCACCCACACCGTTCCCGCCTTCACGCCGCGGGCGAACAGGTGGGCCTTGTCGATGTCCTTTGTCCAGATCGCGGCGGCCAGGCCGTAGGACGTGTTGTTCGCCCGCTCCAGCACCTCGTCCACGCCCTTGAACGGCAGCACGCTGACGACCGGGCCGAAGATTTCGTCCTTGGCGATCGACATCGTGTCCTTGACGTTGTCGAACACCGTCGGCTCGATGAAGTAGCCCTTGTTGCCGTGGCGATGGCCGCCGCTCAGCAGCGTCGCGCCTTCCTTCTGGCCCAGGTCGCAGTAGTGCAGGATTTTGTCCAGCTGCTCCTGCGACACCTGCGGCCCTTGCTCCGTGTTCGGGTCGAGCGGATCGCCAAGCTTGCGCTCCTTCGACTTCTCCGCCAGCCGTTCGACGAACTCCTGGTGAATCTTCTCCTCGACGAACAGCCGGCTGCCGGCGGTGCAGCACTGGCCGCCGTGGAAGTAGATGGCATGAAACGCCCCGGCCACCGCTTGATCCATGTCGCAGTCGGCGAAGACGACATTGGGGCTTTTGCCGCCCAGCTCGAAGGTGGTGCGTTTCAGCGTGTCGGCAGCCGCCTTCTGGATGATCTTGGCGGTATCGACGTGGCCGGTGAAGGCAATCTTGTCGATGCCGGGGTGCGTAACCATCGCCGCCCCGGTCGTCTCGCCCATGCCATTGACGAGGTTAATCACGCCCGCGGGGAAACCAGCTTCCATCGCCAGCTTGCCGACTTCGAGGGCGGTCAACGGCGTCTGCTCGGCGGGCTTCATGACGATGGTGTTGCCGCAGGCCAGGGCCGGACCCCACTTCCAGGCCAGCATGAGCAGCGGAAAGTTCCAGGGGATGATCTGGCCGACGACGCCGACCGGCTGGCGCAGCGTGTAGCTGAGGAAATTGCCGCGCACCGGTACCGTCTTGCCTTCGACCTTGTCGGCCCAGCCGGCGTAGTAGCGCAGCGTGGCGACGACGCCCTGCATGTCGCCGACGGCATCGCGAATGGTCTTGCCGCAGTTGAGCGATTCCAGCGCGGCCAGCTTCTCCGCGTCGCGTTCGACGAGGTCGGCGAGCTTGAACATGAGCCGGCCGCGGTCGGCGGCGTCCATCGTCGCCCAGGGGCCAGATTCGAGCGCCTTGCGCGCCGCCTTGACGGCCTTGTCCACGTCCTTCGCCGACGCCGCCGCCACCTTGGCGATGACCTCGCCGGTCGCCGGGTTGTAGGTGTCGAACGAGCCGCTCTCGATTGGATCGATCCACTGGTTATTGATGAGCAATTTCGTCTGGGAGACGGCCGGAGCCTTCGGGCGTTGCAGCGTCGCTTGCGCCATGGGTGCGTTCCTCTGAGGTTGCGGTAGTCAGGTGGGGTTCGTGTGGAAATGATAGGCGGGGACGGGACGGGGACAAGGTTGCCCCGTTCGCCGCTTGCGGCTTAGCGGGAGAGAACCGCTAAGCCGCAAGCGGCGAAAAATCAGTCTTTCGCCTCCTCGGCGTGAATCGGCAGCTTGACGGTGAACGTCGCGCCCTTGCCGGCGATGCTCTCGACGCGGATGCGCCCCTGATGCTGATCGATGATCTGCCGGCAAACGCTCAGACCCAGGCCGGTGCCGCCGTGGCCGTTCTCGTCCGGTTCCTTCGTCGTGAAGAACGGCTCGAAGATCAAGCGCAGGCGGTCCGGCGGAATGCCCACGCCGGTGTCGGTCACGCGCACCTCGACCATCTGCGTTTTGGGATTCTCGCGCACGT
>JBBQPD010000496.1:0-5240 GCA_038331535.1 Gemmatales bacterium
GACCGCCGGGGTGGGTGGGGCCTTCCCGCTCCCTTTGGGTCGCGGCTCGTTAGCGGCCGAGCATTCGTTCGTTCCGCGCCACTGTCGCGCGCGCGATGAGTTCGGCGCACACCTCTTCGCCGAGTTGGCCGGAGTTGAGCAGCAAATCGTACTGGTACACGTCGTTGGGCTGACGGTGGAAGTGGGTCGCCACGAAGTCGGCACGGCGTTCGTCGCGCAGGCGGACGCGCTCGGCGGCTTCCTCGGCGGTCAGTCGCAGCCACTGGGCCATGTAGGCAATCCGGTCCTGCAGGTCGGCGACGATGCGGACGTGCAACGTCGATTCGCGTGGCAGGATGCAGCCGGCGCCGCGGCCGATCAGCACGACGCCGCCCTGGGCGCCGAGCGTCAGGATGACACGGGCCATGTTGACGACGGACGGTTGCCGCGCGCTCTCGTCGCGCAACAAGTAATCCAGCCGTGCCTCGATCCACGCTGACGCCTCCGGTTGCAGGGCGTCCACCATCCCCTGACAGACCGCCGCATCCTGCGCCATGTATTCGAGCAACTCCTGATCGTACACCTGCCAGCCGAGCTTGCGTCCGGCCCGGCGAGCGATGGTGCTGCCGCGCGCGCCGGCCTCACGACTCAACGCGACGGTCAACGCAGCAGGTACGCCGGTCGCCGGCGCCGCCGGGGCGCGGTCGCCCTGAAAGCCGTGCTGCGGGGATTCGCCATCGGTCAGCTCGCTCAAGTCGGTGCGCATCGTTTAGCCCAATTTGTTTAGCCGCCTATCTCGGATGGGCGCGGGACTCGCGCCCGTCCGAGACAGGCGGCTAAACAATTAGACGAATCACACCGCGTCCTGGTATTGAATCCGCGAAAAAATGATCGTGCCGACGGCGACCAGCAACACCGTCAGGCTCACCAGGACCGCGAGCGCCGTCGTTGAGTCCACAGCCAGAAAAACGTAGGGCCGGTCGGGCTGAATGCCATAGGGTTCGGCGGCTTCGTACATCATGCACTTGGCGTAGAAGTTGATGCTCACGCGCTTCAGATAGCCGGGCATGTTGCCCAGGACCGTTTCCAGAAAGAACGCATAGACGATGGCCACCACGGCGGGGCGGCGGAAGAACGCGCCCATGAGAAAGAACAAGGCGGAGAAGGCGAGCGTCGCCCAGACCACAGCCGGCCAGAATAGCCGCAGAGCTTCCTTGCCCTGCCAGCCCGCGAGCAGACAGAGGATCGCGAAGCCGCCCACGTTCAGGCACAGACTCCAGGGCAGCAGCGCCACGAACTTCGCCAGGTAGATCGCCGGCCGCGACATCGGTCGCGTCAGCAGCCACACGAGGCTGTTCGCCTCGCGGTCGCCGCCCAGCGCTTCGGTGGCAAAGCTCAGGCTCAAGAGCGGCAGCAGGAACGGCAGGAACACCGTGAAGATGAAGTTCTGCGTGAAGATCAGGAACGGCGACTGGTTCAGAAGCGATTGCGCCGCCTCCGCCGCTGCCAATTCGAGAGGGGGGACGCCTTGCGGGCGCTGCACGGCCAGATGCAACACGATTTCCGAATGTTCCAGCGCCTTGCCCAGCGACCGCCGCGGCGGCAGCTCCGTTCCCAGGTACGGGCCGGAGGACCGCCAGTTGTTCATGTCCCACCAGCGGCCGGTGGTATTGACCGCGACGACCGCCGCCGTGAACGCCAGCAGACCGACGGCGATCCACACCATTTGCCGCGCCCGCGCCTGGCGCTGCCAACTCAGCCAGACCAGATAGCACCAGGCCCGCCAGGCACTCGGTGCGGAGTGCGGCGTGCGAAGTGCGGCGTGCGGAGGGAGGGTCGTTTGTTCCGGGAACGTGGACATGATCGGTCCTTGATGGGGCCGCTAAGCGGCCAAGCCGCAACGAGTTAGCAACCACACAAAACCAGTCTGGCTGATAGCTATGAGCTGTCAGCCAGAACTCGGCTGAACTTCTCCGCAGCTTGCGGAGAAGCTCAGAGAGAAGAATCTAAATTGCAAGCAGCGAAGTTATCCCTTCGCGCCCAAAAGATATCCCAACACGGCCTCGGCGGACTCGTCGAGCGTCTCCAGATGGCGGACGTCGTACCACTCTTCCAGGACCAGCCGACCCAGGTCGCGGAAGAAACGCTGCGGGTTGCGCGCTCGCACCAGTACGCGGCCCACGTCCGCGTCGGGCACGTCCTCTTCGACTACTTCGACGCCGACCACATCGGGCAAGCGCAGCAGCGCCGCCGCCATCTCGCGCCTTGGATCAGTTTCTTTTAACTCGGCACTCGGCACTCCGCACTCCGCACTCCGTTTGAGGTCGATGCGGATCGTCAGCGGGTAGTCGTTGAGGCGGTCGCGAATCTGGGAAATGGTGCCGACGGCGGCGATGCGGCCGCGCGCCATGATGGCGACGCGGTCGGTGAGCTTCTCCAGTTCTTCCAGCTCGTAGCTCGAAATCAACAGGCACTTGCCGCGCGCCGCCAGCTTGTGAAACAGCGCGACAAACTCCCAGCGGCCGACCGGGTCGATGCCGGACATCGGTTCGTCGAGGACAAGCAGATCGGGATCGTGGAGCAACGCCTGGGCGAGCTTGACGCGCTGGCGCATGCCTTTCGAGTAGCCGCGCACCGTGCGGTCGGCACGGTCGGACATGCCGACTAGCTCAAGCGCCTCTTCGGTGCGTTGCCGTGCGTCTTCCGCGTCGTAACCACACAGGCGGGCCATCGTCAGCACGAACTGCCGGCCCGACATTTCCTCGTAAAAGGCGTCGATCTCCGGACAGTAACCGACGTGCCGTTTCGCGCGCGCGGAGCGGGCGTCGTGGCCGAGGACGCTGACCCGGCCCAGGTCCGGCCGCAGCTGGCCGGCGATGAGCCGCAGCAACGTGGACTTGCCCGCACCATTGGCGCCGACCAGGCCGGTGATGCCGGAGCGCAGCTCCAACGTCACCTGGTTGACACCGATGACCGGGCCGTACCACTTCGAGACGCGCTCGCACAGCAGCAGCGGAGTGGTCGGCGTCGGACCTGGCACGGGTGCGAGCGTGATCCGTTCCGCGGCACTCGGCGTCGGCGCCAGTGCGATCATTTCACGATCTCGACGGCTCGGATCCGCTTGATCAAGTACGTCAGGCATATCAGGGTGACACCTCCCAGGACCAGGGCCGCTTCGGACTGTGCGGGGTTAAACGGCGACGACGAATCCATGCGCAGACACCAGCTGCCGACCAGGAACATATCGTTCCACAAGTCGATGAGCCGCCAGCGCGGGTGGAAGCGTAGGCCCACAACCAGGGCGCGGGCCAGCAGGCGACAAAAGAGGAACAGCGTCGTCCACATCATGATGAGCGGCACGGTGCGCCGCAACCACATGGCCGACGCCAGCAGCAGCAGGCTCAAGCAAACCGTTAGCACGGCCCCGTAACCGAGGATGCCAACAAACAGGAAGCCGCGCTCGTAGAAGTAGCGCCAGGAATCGAGCAGGCCGTACTGAATGAACAGGAGGGCGGCGGGCAGCGTCGTCATCAGGTTGATGAAAACGGCGACCGCGACTGCCTTGCCGAGCAGGTAATGGCGGCGCGACAACGGTTTCGACAGGTAAAAAGGCAGGCTGCCGAAGCGGATGTCATTGCCGACGAGAATCGACCCGGCCAGCGCCAGGACGATCATCACCATGTAGCCCTGATATTCCAGAAAGGTGCGGTACGTCTTGCCGGAGCCGTCGAGATCGAGGAAGCCGCGCAGCAAGCCGACGATGTCGCGCGGGTTGAACTGCCCTTTCGCGGGGGGCGCCTGCGTCTCGGCGTAGGCCAGCAAGTATTGGCCGAAGAAGAACAGCAGGAAGATCATCAGGCTGAGGGCGTACAGCACCCAGAACAGCCGGCGGCGGAAGAGCATGCCGAGGGCGACGCGCGCGATCGGCCACACGCTCGCCCACGGACCGCGAAACGTGCCGGTCCAGGGACGATAGTGCAGCAGCTCGGGCGCCCGCGTCCGGGCCGTCAACTCGCCCATGCGGTGATCCTCGTTCGTCGTTTACGTTTCGCGCGAAACGGGAATGGCATTCGTCTCCGCTATCGACCGCTGAAACAACTCCTCCAGCGATTCGTCATCGGGACGCAGGCCGCGCAACAGCACGCCGTGGTTGTCGGCGAGGGCGAAGAACGCGCGCGTCACCCAGTCCTCCGGCACCGCGACGCTCAGTTCGCCGCGGCCGTCATCATGCACCACCGTGACGCCTTCCGACCGCAATTCCTCGCGGAAGTCCGTCGCGTCCCCCTCGATCTGAAGTCGATAGCGGTGCTGACGGCGCTGGCGCAGCGACGCGACCGTCCCTTGCTGAAGGATGCGCCCTTCGTGCAGGATCAGCACCGTTTCGCAGACGCGCTCCACATCGCCGAGCAGGTGCGTCGAGAGGATGAACGATTTGCCGTGATCGCGCGCCAGCGCTTGCAGCAGCCGTAGCATGGCGTCGCGGCCGGATGGGTCGAGGCCGCTGGTCGGTTCGTCGAGCAGCAGCACTGGCGGGTCGTGGACCAGCGCCTGCGCCAGCTTGATGCGCTGCTTCATGCCGGTCGAATACTCTTCCAGCGGGCGATAGCGAGCGTCTTCCAGCTCCAGGTAAGACAAAATTTCGTGGGCGCGGCGCTGGGCTTCGCGGCGCGGCATGCCATACAGCTCTCCGGCCAGCGAAACGTACTCCGCGCCGCACAGGCCAGGGACCAGCGCCTCTGCCTCCGGCATGTAACCGATAGCCCGGCGCAATTCGTGGCCGGCGCCGCTGATGTCGCGACCGAGGATACGGCCGGTCCCGGATGAGGGCGCCAGCAGGCCGAGCAGGATTTTGAGCAGCGTCGATTTGCCGGCGCCGTTGGGGCCGAGCAGGCCGACGCGCCCGGGGGGTAGGCAACTGGTGACGCCTTTGAGGGCGTGGAAGCCGCCGTACCAGCGCGAGACGTCGTTCAGATCGATAAGGGGGATAGCCTGCTCGCTCAAAACGACTCCCTCCGCGCAAGGGACGGGCACGGTCCTCATTGTAGCAGAGGCGACAAGCGCCGTAAGCCGTCCGAAACGGCTTCTCGGGTGAAAAAAGGGTGGGTGGAAGTCTGCGCAACCGTTAAACGTGGACCAACTTGAAAAGGTGGAGAGGAGGATCGGACTGCGGCTACCTGACTGTACCGGACACGGTTGGAAATGATACAAAAGAGCCGCGCACGAAGTATGCGGTCGGCGAATTCGGCCGCAAAACCGCTTAC
>JBBQPD010000497.1:0-5225 GCA_038331535.1 Gemmatales bacterium
TTGGTCAAGGTGGAGCAGGAGCCGCTGTGGCTGCAAGGCTTCAAGGGCACGACGGCGAACGAGTCGATCGGCTCGCTAGTCGCGTCCATCGACGGCCGCGACACGCCGCTGACCGTCGGCTACCACCACGTCACCGTGGACATCCGCGACCAGATCGCCCGCACCACGATCGAAGAGTCGTTCGTGAACCGCACGAAATCCGTGCTGGAAGGCGTGTTCCATTTCCCGCTGCCGCAGGACGCGTCCATCTCCGGGTTCGGCCTGTGGATCGGGGACAAGTTGGTGGAAGCGGACGTGGTGGAGAAGCAGCGGGCCCGCGAGATATACGAGACGATCCTGCGCGAGAAGCGCGACCCCGGCCTGCTCGAATGGACGGGCGGCAACCTCTTCAAGGCCCGCGTCTATCCGATTCCGGGCAACTCCGAAAAGCGGATCAAGATCAGTTACACGCAGGTGCTGCCGTTGCGCGGCAACCGCTATCGCTACAGCTACGGCCTGCAAAGTGAAATGCTCAAGCTGCACCCGTTGCGCGACCTGTCGATCGACCTCAAGGTCAACTCGGCGGTGCCGCTCAAGAGCGTGTCGTCGCCGACCCACCCGACGCGCGTCGCCAAGACCGAGCATTCCGGCCATCTCGAGTTCTCGGCCCAGGAATACGTGCCGACGCGCGATTTCGAGGCGGTCATCGAGGTCGAAGGCCAGCCGTCCACTGCCGTCGTCATCCCGCACCGCCGCGGCGACGACGGCTACTTCATGGTTCAGCTGACGCCGCCAGGTGCGAATAACGACCTGGATAGGCCGCTGATTCCCAACGGCGAGCCGCTGCGTATCTTGTTGCTCGCTGATACGTCGGCGTCGATGGATCGCGGTCAGCGGGCGACGCAAAACGCCGTCCTGGCGTCGCTGCTCGGCGGCCTGACGCCGAAGGACACGATCAACGTCGCCGCCTGTGACGTGAACTGCGACTGGATCTTCGAGAAGCCGGTCTCCGCGACCTCGGCCAACATCGCCACCATTCGCCAGGTGCTAGCAAAGCGCTCGTCTCTCGGCTGGACCGACCTGGACAAGGCGTTCGCCTCGGCCATGAAGATGAGCGCGGCGGGGACGCACGTCGTCTACCTCGGCGACGGCATCGTCACTACCGGCGACGCCGACCCGGTCGCTTTCGCCAAGCGCCTGCACCAGCTCTACGACGGTAAGAATGGCACGTTCCACGCCGTGACCGTCGGCAGCAGCTACGAGCCGGCCGCGCTCAAGGCCATCGCTTCCCTCGGCGGCGGCTCGGTGCGCCGCGTCAGCGGCGAACAGGGGCCGCAGGCCGTCGCCCTGGAATTGCTCAGCGAGATCGCCACGCCGTCGTTGCGCGACCTCAAGGTCGCGTTCACCGGCATTCGCACCGCCCGCGTCTATCCCGAAGAGCTGCCCAACGTCCCCGCCGGGACGCAGCAAATCCTGCTGGGGCGTTACCTCCCCGAAGGGAAAGACCAGACGGGCGAGATCATCGTCACAGGCATGCTCGGCGACAAGCCGGTGCGCTTCACGTCGAAGATCACACTCACAGACGCCGAGCAGGGCAACTCGTTCATCCCGCGTTTGTGGGCGCGCATGCACCTCGACAAGCTGCTCGAACAGGGAACGTCGGAGCCGATCAAGCAGGAGATCATCGCCCTGTCGGAAGAGTACCAGATCATCACGCCTTACACGTCGCTGCTCGTCCTGGAGAGCGACGCCGACCGCGAGCGCTTCGCCGTGAAACGCCGCTTCCAGATGCGCGACGGCGAGAAGTTCTTCGCCGAAGGCCGCGACAACGCCTCCTTCGAGTTGAAGCAGCAGCAGATGAAGAAAGCCGGCGATTATCGCACGGCGCTGCGGCGCAAGGTGCTGGCTCAGCTCCTGACCCTCGGCCGCAATGCGCGCCTGTTCCAGAATCCGGCGCCGTCCAGGATGCGCTATCCGCTGAGTGTGACGGCGAGCGAGTCCACCCCCGAAGATGGTACCGTCTCCCTCGGCGGCCTGAAGGACGGCGAAGAGTTCGGGGTTCCCGCCGAGGGCAGGTCGGCGGGATACGACGACCGCCTCGCGGACAAGCTCGAAAAGTCCATTGAGGACGGTGACGAGCGGGACATGAAGAAACTGAGTCCGACGAATAAGGAAGGTCGCGAAGAACTGATCGCGGTGGACGCGAAGGAGTGGGACAGAGAGGATCCCGACCTCCCGCAAGGCCGGCAGATGGCCGCCGAGAAGGGAAAGGACGCTCTCTACCGCAAGCGCGAAGAGTATGGGTATGCTCTCGACGGTTCCGATCCGCTCGACGGCCTCTACTTCCGAAGGCCGGAACTTGCACAGAGCCTCGACTTCGCCGAAAGGTTTGGCAGGATCTCAAATGAGCGAGAAGTCTTCGGAGCCGACACGCGCAACGGTTACCGCACTCGGCCATCGCAATTGCAGTGGCTCGGCTCGCTCTTCCCGACGCTCGCGCCTCCGGTTGCCGATCACAAGGAGCCAAACTCAACCTGGCCGGCCGAGGCGATCAAGCTGTCAAATAGTCTGCTGCGTCGCGACCAGATCGCCCAACTCAAGGGCGGCATCGTCCTCGCGCGTCAGTCGGACGGTTTCGACGCTCGCCGCCACGAACTCTCTTCGCGCAGCAAACGCCTGGAGCTGGTGTCGCCGAACGCGTGGCTGAATCGCACCATGCTGGACGGCGGTCAGGTGTTGGTCTCCTGGTGCGATGCGAAGGAGTACGGCACGTACTCGACCGCCTACCTTCTCGGCCGGCTGCGCGCCGCGAACAAGCTCGATCTGGCCCGACCGACGTTCGAGCTGGCCGACGAGTCGATGACGCCGTTGCATGTTTCTCATGCCCAGGAAGTAGCGACCGTCGAAGCGGCCGGCAAGGACCGGACGCTGCTGATCCTCAAGCAAAAGAACAACCCCGATGAGGATGAAACGCGCTACCTCATCGACACGAGCCGGCACGTCCTGCTCAACATCGAAGCGCGGCACCGGGGCAAGCCGTCGTGGACGACCAAGTTCGATGATTTCGTCGAAGTCGCCGGCGTGTGGTGGGCGCAGCAAGTCACGACACTCGACGCCAAAAACGATCGTTTGGGCCTGAGTACGCAAACCGTTGCGGAGTTGTCAGCCGACGATTTCGCCAAGCGCATGACGGACGAGCTGGCCGTCAAGGACAAGGTTCTCTTCCTTCGCCAGCCGTTGCCGAGCGTCAAGGACGCCAAGGCGGCCGTGGCGGACGGCAAGGCGACGTTCGACGATCGGGCCGTTCTCACGCTGTACTTCGCCGCCACGCAGCAATGGACGCGCGCGCGCCAGCACCTGGAAGAGTGCGAACGCCTCGCCGCCGGCAAGCAGGGAATGCGCTGGCTGTCCAACGCCTTCCTGCTCGCCAGCCGCCGCCACGAAGAGCTGCGCAAGCGCCTCCTCGACGAAGCCGTCGCCCTCGCCGGCGCGACCGACGCCGACACCCGCGCCAACGATCACTTCCTCGCCGAGTACGTTGTCGGCCAGGCGCGCCAGGTGGTGGAAACGAACGAAATGATCGGTCTCGACGACGGTTTGCAAAAGGTCTACCAGCGGCAGTCGGCCCATCTGAACGCGTTGAAAACCTGGCGCGCGCGCCGCGTGACGCTGCTGGTCCAGGCCGGCCAGGCCGACAAGGCGGCAGCGCTCGCCAAGGAGCTGGCCGTCGAGTATCCGCGCGATCACTACCTGCAATACCAGTACGCCCAGTACGCCGCCGGCGCCGGCGACTACGCGGCCGCCTATGCCTGGCTGAACAAAGTCCTTGAAGCGAAGTGGGAACTCTCCGAAGAAACGGTGCTGCGCTCGGTCTTCGCCAACCTCCTCGAACAGCAAGGCCGTTATCGCGAACTGGCCGACTACCTGGCCGACTGGATCAAGCGCAACCCCGAGTACGATCATGCCTACGCCCAGTACCTGTCGGCCCTCGTCCGCAGCAATCAGGCAGACAAGGCCGAGAAGCTGGTGGCGCAGTGGCTGGCCGAAGGGCAGATTACCGGCGAGCTGCCGCGCCCCGTCGCCGTCCGCCTCAGCGCGGCCGTCGCCTTCGCGCTCGGCCAGGGACACAACCTGTATACCAACCGCATCGAGGAACGCTGGCTCGCGCCGCTGGCGAAGGCGGCCGAGTTCTTCGCCCTGCATGACGATAGCCCGAGCGTCGCCTGGAACATCCTCCAGAATCATCGCTTCCGCGCCAGCGACGAAGCGCGCGCGGTGCGCAAAACGCTGGTCGGCTTCCTGGTCAAGGAACTCGACAACCTGACGCCCGCGCAGCTCAACCGCCTCATCGAATGGGTCTGGTCCGACTCCGGCATGGAGCGCGACGACTGGACGAAGCTGGCGGTCCGCCTCCGCAAACGCTGGGACGGCGAGAAGAAGCCGGAGATCAAGCATCAGCTCGCCCAGCCGCTCGTCCGCATCCTCAGCTCGTTCGGTCCCGAGGGAGCGCTCGCCTTCTTCCGCGTCCAGTTGAAGCAAGGCCCCGAACTGTACCGCAACCAGTACGTTCATCAGCTATTCGATTCGCTCCTGACCCAGAAATGGTCGGCCGAATACGAGGACGAGGCATTCTCCCTGCTCGAAAAGCTCGCGGGGTCGGAAGAGCCGGCCGGCGGACTCTACACCCGCGTCGCCGCCCTGCACCGTCTCACCGACACCATGCTCGAAACGCGGTATCAGGTGAAGCTGACGGCCGTCGAACATCCCGAGAAGCTGACGCGCACGGAGCTTCAGAAGAAACAGGCGGAGTTCCGCAAGCTGGCTCGCGAAGGCTTCGCCGACCGGCTCGGCAAGGAAGCGGCCAAGCACGCCAAACCGTTCGCCGCCTGGCTGGTCGCCGAACGAATCTGGATCGACACCCTGCTCGAACGCAACCAGAAGCAGACGCTCGACGCCTGCTGGGAGTTCCTCGCCCTGCTGGCCCTGGGCAACGAGAAGAAGGGCGACGACGTCGAAGCTGCCGTCCTGAGCGCGATGAACGACGTGCTCCGCGACCGCTACCTGGTGACGCTCACCCACCTCGCCGCACGCAAGGGGGCGGACGAGGTTCGGGTCAAGCAACTGCTGGACTACCTGGACGCCCAGATCAAGGCGTTCCCGGACGACGGCCGTTGGAAGGCCGAGAAGTATCGTCTCCTCATCGCGCTCGATCGGCCGAAGGAGCTGGAAAAAGAGCTGAGCCAGTG
>JBBQPD010000498.1:0-5223 GCA_038331535.1 Gemmatales bacterium
AAAGAGGGCGAAGCGAACCCGTCTTCCACTCCGCACTCCGCACTCCGCACTCCGCACGTTTACGAAGAGGCGCTCGCCTGCAACGGCTGCGGCGAGTGCCGGACGGAGGCGCCGGCACTACGCATGTGTCCGATCTTCCGGGCGAACGGCGACGAGGCGGCTACGCCGCGGGCGAAGGCGAACCTGATGCGGCATGTGCTGCGCGCCGACGCCGACCCGCGTGAATTGTCGTCCGACGAAGTGCGCGCGGTCGCGGATTTGTGCGTCAATTGCAAGATGTGTGCGACGGAGTGTCCGGCGAAGGTCAACGTGCCGCGCCTGATGCTCGACACCAAGGCCGCGAACGTCGCCCAGCACGGTTTGAGCCGCGCCGACTGGGCGCTTGCCCGCACGGAGGCTTTCGCCTGGCTGGGCAGTGCCGTCGCGCCGATCACCAACGCGCTCCTCGGCAGCCGGGCCGTGCGCTGGTTGCTGGAGAAATTGTTCGGCGTGTCGCGGCGGCGGCGCTTGCCCGGTTTCGAGGCGACGAGCTTTCTGCGCCGCGCGCGCCGCCGCGGCTGGACGCGCAAGCCGCGCTCCGGCCGGCCGCGCGTCGCCTACTTCGTGGACGTCTTCGCTAACTACAACGATCCCAGCATCGCCGAGGCTGTCGTCGCGGTGTTGCATCACAACGGCATCGAGGTCTACGTCCCGCCCGGCCAGGTCGGGTGCGGCATGGCGCCGCTGGCCCACGGCGACGCGGAGACCGCCCGCGAAGTGGTGCAGAAAAACCTGCATCTCCTGGCCGATCTTGCACGCGAGGGTTTTCCGATCCTCTGCTCCGAACCGACGGCGGCCGTGATGTTTCGCACGGACGCCGTCGATCTGCTCGACGACGCCGACGCTCGCCTGGTCGCAGCGCAGACCGTGGAATTCACCGCCTTTTTAGCCGACCTTCATCGTGATGGGCGGCTGCGCACCGACTTCGCGCCGCTCGACCTTGCCGTCGGCCATCATGTACCATGCCATCTCAAGGCATTGGGACGAAGGCCGGAAGCGCCGACGTTGCTCGCGATGATCCCCGGCCTGAGCGTGCGTACAATCGACGTTAGTTGCTCGGGCATGGCGGGCACCTTCGGGCTGGGAGCGGCGAACTACGATCTATCGCTTGCAGCAGGCCGGCCGATGCTGGAAGAGATGGCCCTGCCGGCTGTGCGCTTCGGTTCGACGGAGTGCAGCACATGCCGGATGCAGATGGAAGACGGCGCGGGAAAACGCACGCTCCATCCCGCCCAGTACCTCGCGCTGGCCTACGGCCTGATGCCAGAGCTGGCCCAGCGACTGCGGCGACCGATCGGCAATCTGGTGTTGTAATGATCCTGCACGTCCGCCTGTTCGCCCGCGCTCGCGACCTCGGCGGTGCGGACATGATGAGTGTGGACTTGCTACCCGGCGCGACGGTGGCCGATCTGCGCCGACGGGTCGCGCTCCTCTCTCCCGCGCTGACCGCTCTCCTGCCCCGCTGCGCCGTCGCCGTCAACAACGATTTCGCGGAAGAAACGCGGACGCTTGCTGATGGCGATGAGGTGGCATTGCTTCCTCCCGTGAGCGGGGGATAGCGCGCCGGACATTCGATTCCTACCTCGGACCTTCTCTGCAAGATGCGGAGAAGGTCAGCGGAGTTCTGGCTGACAGCTAAAAGCTGATAGCTATCAGCTTTCAGCCAGACTGGTCTTGCGTTGTTACCTAACCTTTTGCGGTTTGGCTACGTTAGTGGAACGACTCATGATCCGCCTGACCCACGACACGATTGATTACCAGTCGCTGACCGAATCGGTGCGCCGTCCTGACTGCGGCGCCGTCGTGCTGTTCCTCGGCACCGTGCGCGACCTCACCGACGACAAGGTGACGGTCGCGCTCGACTACGAAGCCTATCCGGGCATGGCCGAGAAGAAGATGGCCGAGATCGAGACCGACACGCGCGCGCGCTGGCCGGTCGGCGACGTGGCGCTGATTCACCGCCTCGGTCATCTCGGCGTCGGAGAGGTCAGCGTCGCCGTCGCCGTCAGCTGCCCGCACCGCGCCGAGGCGTTCGAGGCCGGCCGTCATGCCATCGACCGGCTCAAGGAATTGGTTCCCATCTGGAAGAAGGAAAACTGGGCCGACGGCAGCACCGAGTGGGTCGATCCGACGCGGAGCGAAAACGTATGAGCGCCAAACTGCCGCTGGCCATGCTCGGAGCGCACTCCGCACCCCGCCCTTCGCACTCCGCACTTGTGGACACGTTCGGCCGCGTTCACAACAACCTGCGCATCAGCGTCACCGACCGCTGCAACCTCCGCTGCACCTACTGCATGCCGGAGGAAGTCGTCTTCATGGATCGCAGCGACTTGCTCACCTTCGAGGAGATCACCCACTTCGTCCGCGTGGCGGCGCCGCTGGGGATCGACAAGATTCGTCTCACCGGCGGCGAACCGCTGATGCGAAAACACCTGGACCGGCTCGTGCGCATGGTCGTCGCCGTCCCCGGCATCAAGGACGTCGGTCTGACGACGAACGGCCTCCTGCTGGCGGACCACGCGCAGGAACTTTTTGACGCCGGCTTGCGACGCATCAACATCAGCCTCGATTCGCTCGACCCCGGTCGTTTTCGCACGCTCAGTCGGCGCGACGGCCTGGAGCAGGTGCTGAAGGGCATCGAGGCGGCGCGGAGAGCGGGCTTCGATCCGATCAAGGTGAACGCTGTCATCCTCCGCGGCGTCAACGACATGGACGTGGTGCCGCTGGCGCGCTACGCCCGCGAAAACCGCCTGGAAATGCGCTTCATCGAGTACATGCCCATCGGCGCCGATTCCTGGGAGCGGGAGAAGGTCTTTTTTGCCCACGAAATCCTCGAAGCGATCGAGCGCGAGGTTGCCCCGCTCGCGCCGGCCGCGGGCTACGATGCGCACGCCCCGGCGATGGAGTTCCATTACGCCGATGGTCGCGGTACTGTCGGCATCATCGCGTCGATTTCACGGCCATTCTGCCTCAGCTGCAACCGCGTCCGCATTACCTCGGACGGCAAGTTGCGCAACTGTCTCTTCGCCCTGAACGAAGTGGATCTGAAACCGCTGCTGCGCGGCGCGCCGGACGACGCCCGTTTGGCCGAGATCATTCGGCAAAACATCTGGGAGAAGTGGGAAGGCCACGAGATCAACACGGCCCGCTTCGTGAAACCGCAGCGGACCATGCACGCCATCGGCGGCTGACGCCCGCTTGCGGCTTAGCGGCGTTCGATCGCTAAGCCGCAAGCGGCGAGAGGAGACGCAATCCTTTCCCCTCGTCACGACGTGTGCTACCATTCTCCCCATGAAAGATAAGAACCCAACCGCCATTCGGGCCGGGAAGATCATCCGCGAGCTGGCCAACCTCTACCCCGATGCCCACTGTGCGCTGAACCATTCCACGCCGCTACAACTCCTCGTTGCCACGATCCTGTCGGCGCAGTGTACCGACGTTCGCGTGAACCTCGTGACGCCGGCGCTGTTCGCCCGTTATCCCGATGCCGCCGCCTTTGCTGGAGCCGATCCCGCGGAGCTGGAGACGCTCATTCGCTCGACCGGCTTCTATCGCAACAAGGCGCGCAGCATCCTCTTGTGTTGCGCGCAGATCGTCGAGCGCCACGGCGGCGAGGTGCCGCGAACGATGGAGGAGCTGGTGCCGCTCGCGGGCATCGGACGCAAGACGGCGAACGTCGTGCTCGGCAACGCCTTCGACGTACCGGGCATTCCGGTCGATACGCATGTCACGCGCCTTAGCCGCCGCATGGGTCTGACGCTGCACGACGATCCGGTCAAGATCGAACAGGACCTGATGACGCTCGTGCCGAAAAAGGAGTGGACGGCGTTCGGGCATCGGATGATCTTTCACGGACGCCAGGTCTGCCACGCCCGGAAACCGAGCTGCGACACCTGTACGCTGGCGGCAATCTGCCCGAAGATTGGCGTGATGACCTCGCCGCGAAACGACAAGCCGGAGTCCGCGTCATGAACACTCTGCTCGACCGCTTCTGCCGCTATGTCCGTGTGGATACACAGGCTAACGAATCATCAAAGACCTATCCAAGCTCGCCGGGTCAGCTCGAATTGGGCCGGATGCTCGCCGAGGAATTGCGTACCCTCGGCCTGCGCGACGCCGAGCAGGACGAGCACGGCATCGTCATGGCGACCATCCCCGCGACCGCCCGCCATACGGCCCCAACTATCGCCTGGATCGCTCATGTCGATACGTCGCCGGAGACGAGCGGCCGCCATGTTAAACCGCAGGTCCACGCGAACTATGACGGCGAAGACATCGTTCTTCTCGGCGATAAGTCGAAAGTGATTCGTGTCGCGGACAACCCCGAATTGAGAGCGCTAAAGGGCAAGACGATCATCACGACGGACGGCACCACGCTTCTCGGCGGCGACGACAAGGGCGGCGTCGCTGTCATCATGGAGAGTGTCGCCCGGCTGCTCGCCCGTCCTGAAGTCCCGCACGGGCCGATACGCATCTGCTTCACCTGCGACGAGGAAATCGGCCACGGCGTCGATCACGTCGATCTGAAGAAGCTCGGCGCCGTCGTCGGCTACACGCTCGATGGCGGCGGCCAGGGCGAGATCGACGGGGAGACGTTCTCCGCCGATCTCGCGACCGTCACGATCCTCGGCGTCAACATACATCCGTCGCTCGGCAAGGGACGTATGGTGAACGCGGTGCGCCTGGCAGGACTGTTCCTCGATCGTTTGCCGCGCGTCGGCCAGTCGCCGGAGACGACGGCGGATCGCGACGGCTTCCTGCATCCCTATCGCATCGAAGGCGGCGTCGCGGAGACGACGCTGCGCGTGCTGCTGCGCGATTTCGACACGCCGCGCCTCGGCGAGCGCGCCGATTTGCTCCACGCCGTCGCCCGCACCATTGAAGCCGAATACCCGCAGGCGAAGGTCGAGATAACGATCACGCCGCAATATCGCAACATGGCGGACGGTTTGAAGCAGGAACCGCGCGCGCTGAAGTTCGCGGAAGAGGCGATGCGCCGGGCGGGGCTGGAGCCGAAGTTGACGATCGTGCGCGGCGGCACCGACGGCTCGCGCCTGACCGAGATCGGGCTGCCGACGCCGAACCTGTCGTGGGGGGGGCACCACATACACACGCCGCGGGCATGGGCGTGCCGGGGGGGGATGGGGACAGCCGGGCGCGTGCTGTGCGAACAGGCGGGCGGGT